>JBFMBP010000108.1 GCA_040755155.1 Candidatus Omnitrophota bacterium
GTACATCCCTATCCGTCGGAGCGCTTGGGCGTCATGACCTGAGGCAGGAGCCCAGTGCGGTAGTTCCGCACGCTGGGATCTGTGCGGGGGGTGCCGGGTAACCGGCATCCCTACCGCGACCAAGGTTGTTTTTGCCCTTGAGTAATCCTCTCGAATTGTGGGTAAAGATCAGGCCCTTTGGGAGAGGGGCAGAGTGTGGGGTGGATGGTTCTCAAGCGCAATTTGAATAAGTAATTGAATTCTAAGAAATTGAAGGAGTCGCAACGATGCCGGTTACCGATCCCATCGCGGATCTTCTGACGCGCATTCGCAACGCTAACCTAGCCAAAAAGGAAAAAGTCGAAATTCCCGCCTCCAAGATGAAATTGGGAATCGTCGATATCCTTAAAAAAGAAGGCTTTATCCGCAGCTATCGCGTCGTGGAAGAAGCCGGACATAAAATGATCCGGGTTTATTTGAAATACGGCCCCAAACAAGAGCGCGTGATTACCTCGTTGGAACGGATAAGCAAACCCAGCGTTCACGTCTATTCGGGAAAAGATTCCATCCCTCGCGTGCTGGGCGGTTTGGGCATCAGCATCGTCTCCACCTCGCGGGGTTTGATGACGGATAAAGAAGCCCGTCAACAAGGCGTCGGCGGCGAGATTATTTGCGAAGTGTATTGAACAAGAATCCATCAACCGAGAGACTGTTATCATGTCACGAGTAGGAAGACTACCCATACCGTTGCCTTCGGGCGTTCAAGTTGCGATCGATGGCCAGAACATCGCCATAAAAGGGCCGAAAGGGCAGCTCGATTTTGAAATTCCTCGGCCCATTACCGTCACCCAAAGCGACGACCATCTCCTTGTGGAAAGGCCGAACAACGAACGGCAAACTCGCGCTCTGCACGGCACTTCCCGCGCTTTGATCGCCAATATGGTGAATGGCGTTTCGCAAGGCTTTCAACGGAAATTGCAGATTAACGGCGTCGGCTACCGCGCCTCAGTCCAAGGAAGCATGTTGACGTTGGAATTGGGCTATTCCCATCCCATCAAATACGAACTGCCGCCGGGTATTGCCGCGGAAGTGGAAAAGAACGTCGAAATCACCGTCAAGGGCATCGACAAACACCTTCTCGGAGAAGTCGCTGCGAAAATCCGTTCCTTCCGTCCGCCCGAACCGTATAAAGGGAAAGGCGTTAAATACGCCGAAGAACATATCCGGCGCAAAGTGGGCAAGAAAAACGTATAATTTTCCGCTTCGGAAAATGAGAGTTATTTATAACCTTGCGGCCTAAGAGATAAATTTTGAACGTCTATTGAGAGATGCATTGAGCGAGAGCGAACCATGAAGAACAAACATGCAGCTAGGATCAAACGGCATCGCCGGGTGCGGAAGAAAATCTTCGGTACGTCCGATCGTCCCCGAATTTGCATATTCCGAAGCGTGAAGCATATTTACGCCCAAGCCGTGAGCGATTTGGACGGAACCACGTTGGCCGCCGCCAGCAGCCTCGTCTCCGAACTCCCCCCCGTGGAAGGGGAAATCGCCGGCAAGAAGAAGATCGCGAAAGCAGTGGGCAAATTGATCGCCCAACGCTTGATGGATAAAGGAGTAACGAAAGTAATCTTCGATCGCGGCGGATATTTGTATCATGGCCGGGTCGCCGCATTAGCCGAAGGAGCCAGAGAGGGCGGACTCGAATTCTGAACTCGCCGGAATTGAGGAATAGATATTATGGTTGAAGTATACAATGCAGGCAGGCAAAAAGAATCCGAGTTGAAGGAACGCGTCATTCACGTCAACCGGGTAGCCAAAGTCGTTAAAGGCGGACGCCGCTTCAGCTTCAGCGCCCTCGTCGTCGTCGGCGACGGCAACGGTTCCGTCGGCATCGGCTTCGGCAAAGCGGGCGAAGTATCCGACGCGATCCGCAAGGCGATCGAGCGAGCCAAAAAAGAGCTGTTTTCCGTCCCTATGGTGGGGACGACGATTCCTCACCAAATCTTCGCCCATTTCGGCGCGGGCAAGGTGCTGTTGAAACCCGCTGCGCGCGGTACGGGCGTCATTGCCGGCGGCCCGGTTCGCGCGATTTTGGAAGTGGCTGGCATCAAGGATATCCTGACCAAATCTTTGGGAACCAGCAACGCCTTGAATATCGTCAAAGCTACGGTCAGGGGATTGAAAGATCTGAAAGATGTTGCGACGGTCGCGAAACTCCGAGGCAAAGATCCCAAGGAGATTATGGCATAATGGCGAAACAACTGGAAATTACGTTGGTAAAAAGCTTGATCGGAAAAGTCCCCAAGCACCGCCGGACGGCGAAAGCCTTGGGATTGCGGCGTCCGAACAAATCCGTCGTGGCCGCCGATAATCCCCAGATTCGCGGAATGGTGAAATCGATCGAATATATGGTGCGCGTTCGGGAAATCAACGACTAACATTGGAATAAAGAGTGATTAATCATGCATATTGGCGAACTCCAGGCTCCACCAAGGAAAAAAAAGAAGCGCGTAGGACGCGGTCCGGGATCGGGAAACGGCAAAACCTCCGGCCGCGGCATGAATGGACAAAAATCGCGCTCGGGAAATAAGTATCGTCCCTGGTTCGAAGGCGGTCAAATGCCGTTGCAGCGCCGGATTCCCAAACGGGGATTCAAGTCCTTGAACAAAAAGGTCTTTCAGCTGGTGAACGTCTCTTCTCTCGATGCCTTCGAAGACGGCCAGACCGTCGATCCCGCCGCCTTGGCGCAAAAGGGATTGATTAAAAAATCCGACCGTCCCGTGAAAATCTTGGGATTCGGCGAATTGTCGAAACGGCTCGTCGTCCAAGCTGATGCCTTCAGCGGTTCGGCGAAAGAAAAAATCGCCCAAGCGGGCGGCGAAGCGAACCGCCGCGTTCCGCAAATTCCATCGGCGGCTGCGGACGCCGCGAACTCATAAACGGGGAATACCGATAACATGATCGACGCGATTGCCAATATCTTCCGCATTCCCGATCTTAAAAAGCGCGTTCTTTTCACGCTGGCCATCATCGCCTTATTGCAGATCGGCCATTCCGTTCCCATTCCCGGAATCAATCCCTTGGAATTGGCGAAAACAACGAAGACGGGCAGCGATCTCTTCAATTTAATCGACATCTTCGCAGGAGGCGCCTTTCTTCATTGCTCCGTCTTCGCTTTAGGCATCATGCCTTATATTAGCGCATCGATTATTCTGCAATTGCTCACTGTCACTTCCCCCTACCTGGAAGAACTATCCAAAAAGGGCGAGGAAGGCCGCAAAAAGATCACCCAATATACGCGATACGGCACGGTGTTCATCACGGCCTTTCAATCGTTCCTGCTTTCCTTCTCGCTGGAAAATTCCCAATATTGGGGCAATATCGTCTACCATCCCGGCTGGGGTTTTCGATTCATGTGCATGCTGTCGATGACGGCGGGTACCATGATTATCATGTGGATGGGCGAGCTGATTACGGAACGCGGCATCGGCAACGGCATTTCTCTCATCATCTTCGCCAATATCGTAGCAAGAATACCCCAGGCAGTCAGCCAGGCTTTCGTGTTGCTCGCCATGGAAGAACCGACATTCACGCCCTTGGATGCTCTGGTTACTTTTGCGGTTCTCATCGTAGTTATCGCGGGCGTCGTTATCATCCAATACGGCCAGAGAAGGGTTCCCATCAAGCGGGGCCGCATGGTGCGCGGTGGACGCATGTACGGCGCGCAAAGCAACGCCTACCTTCCCTTGCGCATCAATACGGCGGGCGTAATCCCCGTCATCTTCGCGGCGGCGATATTGACCTTGCCCTCCTTCTTCCTGAATTTCGCTACGCCTTTAGCGAACAGCGAAACCTTTCAATGGGTATACAATTTTTTCCAATGGCTCTCCGATAATCTTCAACAAGGCATGGTAGTATATTCCTTGATTTACGTTGGACTGATTATCTTTTTCTGTTATTTTTACACCGCCATCACCTTCAATCCCAAAGATGTGGCGGAAAACCTGCAAAAATACGGTTCGACGATTCCCGGATACAGCCACGGAAAACGGACGGAAGAATATTTAACCAGAATCTTGAATCGAATTACCCTGGCGGGCGCTATCTTTCTGGCCGCTATCGCCGTGTTGCCCGATATCATGCAGCGATATATGCAGATTCCGTCGACCATCGCCAATCTCTTGGGCGGAACCTCGATCATCATTGTCGTTGGCGTGGCGTTGGATACGGTCAACCAGATCGAAAATCACTTGCGCGTCAGAAATTACGACGGCTTTCGCGCCCGCGGGAAAATTCGCGGCCGCTCGGGAATGTAACGCTTAACCTTGGTAAATATAGGGAGAGAAGTTATACTATTCTTTTTTGGCTTTTATCGATTGAGGGAACGGAACGTAAAGCCATAGGAAGGTAAAACGTTTGCTAGCAGCGATTCGACGCCGATCAGCATGATAATACTAAAATCCTCTCAGGAAATCCAGCGTCTTCAAGAAAGCGCTGACTTAGTATCCGAAGTGCTGAATCGGATGATCGATCTCTCCGAACCGGGTCTTCCGACGATCGAGTTGGATTGTCTGGCGGAAAAGACGATCCGGGAATACGGAGCCGAACCGGCTTTCAAAGGCTACCGCGGCTTTCCGTATTCGGTTTGCGTGTCGATCAACGAACAAGTCGTCCACGGTTTCCCCTCCAAGAGAACGTTGAAAGCGGGGGATATCGTCAGCCTGGATGTCGGCGTGAAATATCGCGGCTATATCGGTGATTGCGCCCGCACCTTTAGTATAGGTCCTATCGCCGAAGCGGAGGAATTGCTCGTACGCCGGGCGTATTACGCGTTGCGCATGTCCTGCAACCTCGCTAAAAGCGGAAAGCGAGTCGGCGATATTTCTCACGCCGTGGAAAGTTATGCCCGCCGTTACCGGTACGGCGTTGTTAGAGATTTTGTCGGACACGGCGTAGGTCAACAATTGCACGAGGATCCGCAAATCCCCAATTTCGGACCTCCAGGAACGGGACAACGCCTAAAACCTGGTTTGGTGATTTGCATCGAGCCGATGTTCAACCTGGGAACCTACGAAGTGGAAGTCCTGGAGGATGGTTGGACGGTTGTTACCAAGGATCGCCGCCTTTCCGTTCATGTGGAGGATATGGTGGCTATCTTGCCGGAAGGACCTAAAATCATGACCTCCGCCAAAGGGGTCGTCTTTCCCGAAGAGGAAAAGCCGACGATGGCGATGTCCTCTTGAAATGTTGGCTAAAGCGTTCTTGTAGAACGCGGCGTTACCGGAAAACGGCATGGCAAAAAAAAATGTCATCGAAGTGAGAGGAAAAATCGTCGAAACATTGCCTAACGCGATGTTTCGCGTTGAACTGGAAAATGGGCACAAAGTGCTGGCTCATATCTCTGGGAAAATGCGCATGCACTATATCCGCATTCTTCCCGGCGACGAGGTAACGGTGGAACTTTCCCCATACGATTTGACCCGGGGACGCATCACCTATCGCCAGGCCTAATGTGAAGAACCACCAAAGCGCGGCCGATTTTGCCCGCCGTTTGGTTGAAAAGAGGAGCAGCGGAATGAAAGTCAAGGCATCCGTCAAACCCATTTGCGAAAAATGTAAAGTGATTCGGCGAAAAGGCCTCGTGCGGGTAATCTGCAAAAACCCCCGCCATAAACAACGGCAAGGATAATGTTGAATTTCAGGAGGAACGAACGTGGCACGTATTTCCGGCGTCGATTTACCCAGGGATAAACGCGTACTCATAGGATTAACCTATATTTACGGCATCGGAAGAACCCTTTCCGGCCGCATCTTGAAACTGGCCAATGTGAATGAAAGCACGCGAGTACGCGACCTGACAGAAGAAGAGGTAGGCCGGATTACCTCCATTATTCAACGAGAGTGCATCGTCGAGGGCGACCTCCGGCGCGAAGTCAACATGAATATCAAGCGGTTGATGGATATCGGCTGTTACCGCGGTCTTCGCCACCGGCGCGGTTTGCCCTGCCGCGGACAAAGAACGAGAACCAATTCTCGCACCCGCAAGGGACCGCGCCGTACCATCGGCGTTAAGGCGAAAAAATAATTTTTTGGGATGATAACCTATCACGATAGAATCGATTAGGAGCGAGAGGACATGGCAAAAGGCGGTCGAAGCGCCGGTCGCGGCAAAAAAAAGGTAAAGAAGAACGTCCCTCGAGGAGTCGTTCACATTCAGGCTACCTTCAACAATACGATCGTAACCATCACGGATATGGAAGGCAAAGCCATTTCCTGGGCCAGCGCCGGCAACACCGGCTTTAAAGGCTCCCGGAAAAGCACTCCCTACGCTGCTCAGATTACGGCCCAGGAAGCGGCGGAACGGGCCAAAGAACATGGCTTGCAGCAAGTGGAAGTGCTGGTGAAAGGGCCTGGCTCTGGACGCGAAGCGGCCATTCGAGCGCTGCAGATCGCCGGCCTTCAAATTAAGGTTATCAAGGATGTAACGCCGATTCCTCATAACGGCTGCCGTCCTCCGCAACGCCGCCGCGTATAACGATTCGTCAAAACGAACGCAAAAGCAATATTGAAGCAATAAGTAAGGAGAAATGTCGTGGCTCGATACCGTGGACCTGCCTGCAAGCTCTGCCGGGCCGATGGAATCAAATTAATGCTGAAAGGGAAAAAATGCCTCTCGGCCAAATGCCCTATCAATAAACGCAACTATCCCCCTGGGCAGCATGGACAACGCCGAGGCGCCAAGCAATCCGATTACGGCCTCCAGCTGCGAGAAAAGCAAAAAGCCAAACGCACTTACGGCGTTTTGGAACGCCAATTCCGCCGCTATTACGCTGAAGCGGAAAAGATGCGGGGCATCTCGGGCGAGAACCTGCTTCATTTGTTGGAGCGGCGTCTCGACAACGTCATTTATCGTCTTGGATTCGCCAATTCCCGCGTTCAAGCCCGCCAAATCGTGCGCCATAATCACGTGCTGGTAAACGGAAAAAGAGTGAATATTCCTTCCTTCTTGGTTCGTGTAGGCCAGGAGATTCAAATCAAGGAAAAAAGCCGTGAATTGCCTCTGATTATCGAAGCGATGCAACTGCGCCGTTCCGTTGGCAACTATTCGTGGCTGCAACGAAACGACGAAACCTGCAGCGGGAAAATGATTCGCCTGCCCAATATCGAAGAAATCGCGATTCCGGTGCGCGAACAGATGATCGTCGAATTGTATTCCAAGTAAAAAAGCGTATTCCGCCGGCGATTGATGTTGGCTGGAATGAATTCCGCATAAGCGCTATTAGTTCTTTTAGCAAAAACGAGAAGAGGTTTTGTGCATACAGCGAGATTGGAGCATACGATTTCCTTCCTAAGTGTACCCAAAAATCTGTTCTGTAGCTTTTTGCAGCAAAGGGGGAATAGAATCCCATGAAGTTTAAACCTGTTGTAATGCCCGGTCGAGTGCGAATCGACCAAACCACTGCTACAGACCGGTATGGCAAATTCGTCGTTGAACCGTTGGAGCGGGGTTTTGGAACCACGTTGGGCAATTCGTTGCGCCGGGTTCTCCTCTCCTCCATTCAAGGCGCGGCGATAAAAGCAGTGCGGATCAACGGCGTTTTGCAGGAGGTTTCTTATATTCCGGGCGTTGTGGAAGATGTCACCGACATCATCCTCAACTTGAAAGGTCTTCGCATCAAGAATTACCGCAACGGTCCTGTCACTCTCTACCTCCAAGCGAACGGCGAAGGCGAAGTCAAGGCTTCCCATATCGAACCGAATCCGGATGTGGTGATTATGAATCCCGAACTCCATATCGCCACTCTCGACAAGGACGGCGCTTTGGAGATGGAACTGTACGTCGATGTCGGACGCGGCTATCTTTCCGCCGAGCGTCAAGGCAAAGCGGCCGAATCCTTTCCACTCAATACGATTCTCGTCGATGCGATATTCACCCCCATCGAACGCGTAAAATATATCGTCGAGAATGCGCGCGTCGGCGATATCACCGATTACGACCGTTTGATCATCGAAATTTGGACGGATGGAACCATTCATCCCCAGGAAGCGTTGGCTTATTCGGGAAAAATTCTTAAGGATCACCTCTTTCTCTTCATCCACTTTCCCGATGAAGACGAATCGCCAGAAGAAAAAGAAGAGTCCAAGGAAGAGGCGGAAAATCCGTATCTCTCCAAAGGCGTGGAGGAACTGGAACTCTCCGTTCGCGCCTATAACTGCTTGAAAGCCGCCAATATCAAGACGATCGGCGAGTTGGTCTCGAAAACCGAATCCGAAATGCTGAAATATCGTAATTTCGGCAAGAAATCGCTGAATGAAATCAAGGATGTTCTCACCAAATTTCAACTTCATCTGGGAATGGATCTCGACCAACTGAAAACCGGCGTTATCGACGAAGACGGCGTCGTCCCCGCTTTATTGGAAGAAGACTTGGACGACGATGTCTTGGATTCCACGATGGAAGAAGTCGACGAAGAAAATTAACCGAAGCCGATAAGTCAATTTGGAGACGTTATTATGATGCACCGTAAAAAAGGACGCAAATTGGGCCGGGTTTCCTCGCATCGCGAGGCCATGCTGGCGAATCAAGCGACATCTCTCTTGCGCCACGGGCGGATTAAAACCACCGTCACGAAATGTAAGGAGTTGCGAGGAGTAGTGGAAAAATTGATCACGTCCGCCAAAGACGATTCCGTCCACGCCCGCCGCAAAGTGGGCCGGGTGATCCGGGATAAATCTATCATTAAGAAACTATTCTCGGAAATCGTTCCCGATTTTCAAGAACGTCCAGGCGGTTACACTCAAATTCTCAAAATCGGGCCAAGAATGAACGACGGCGCCGTGATGGCCTATATTCAACTGGTTGGATATCAGCCGCCGGAAGAATAATAAACGGCGATTCAATCCGATAACGCGAAAGGGCGCAGAAATCCTCCGCGCCCTTTCTTATTTTCGTTGATAATACCCTTTACATTTGACTTGAGGTATACCCAACATCCTTGAGGAGAGGGCGAAGCTCCCGAAGGGGACTGTTTTTAGGTTCAAACGTATCCAATGCCATACCATACCAGCGGAACCGGAAACGCTTGATGGAGCAAATGGTAAAGTTCGTTTTTCTGGGGGATGCGTTCGGCGAGGATATCTTTCGTGGGATACCCAAAGAAAAGCAACGCCAGCTCGCCGCCATTCGCGAATTCCACCGCATTTTCGCCCAGTTGAAATCTCGCCCATTGCTCTCCCGCTTCGATGCGGAGACTTTTCATCGCTACTTCGCCGAGACGGACGGTTAAAAAGTCCCGCGCTCTTTCCAGAAAACGTTGCGCGTTTATAACAAGGACAGTACCGTCGAAACAGCGTCTTTCGCGAATGAACGGCCGCCAGGCTAATGGCGCCATAAAAACGGAAGGCGGGATGTAGGTCAACCTTTCCGCCTTGTACTCGTTGAACCAAAGCCAGGCCCCTGCTTGCAGCGCGTCTGGATGTCCCGCCCAGTCCAAAATGGCGAGTTCCGATCCCTTATGGTGAATTGCCCCAAAACCAACCGCTTCGCCGCCGCGCCGGACGATCCACAAATCGCAAGGTTTATCCATAACGAAACGGCTTTTCAATAACGCCTCAAGGTCCTCATAAGGCAGAAGATAGCGAACGCTTGCGCTTTCAAGCAGGGCGATGGCGTCGACTAGATTTCTGCGATTGACGGGTTCCAGCCAGAAATCCGACGTAATCGTCAGATCGTCTCTCTCCAGACGAAAACAGGGAAAAACGCCGCAGTCGACCGCGTTCATGCGCCGGTAGACTCCCAGGTCTCCCGAAATCAGCATGATGTCCGCGCCCTGCTGGACGCTGCGGGCCACGGCGTCGATCATGAGAATGGAAGCGAAACCTTTCCCTCGCGCATCGGGATGAGTGGCTACGGCGCCGATGCCCGCTTCTTTCGTCGCAATGCCTCCTAACGTCACGGCGCGCACCGATGCGGCAACATGGGACATAATGCGCCCGCCGGTCTTGATGACGCGGATATTTTCTAGGTTGTTCGCCCCGACATGACGCGGGTAATTCTCACCCATGTCCCCGCCATGAGGCCGGAAAACCAAGTTTAGCAAGCCGATGAGTTCTTCCAGTTCGTTATCCTGGATCGATACGGGACCTTCGTAATCCGTCATGATCTATGCCATCCTCCCCCCGAATATTTGCGATTTAAAATCACTATGATCTATTATGTGCTAACCTGTCAAGATAAAGGGCTGAATTTCCCTTTTTTCCCAAAAATCATGACGCTTGGCGAAGCGGAAGGCTCGTTGTTGCGTAGTTCGAGGGGGCGATATTGAGCCTTAAGCACGATTGATTGGCGAAATTTTATGAAAAAATGAAACAGGTTGGTTATCTTGTTGATATATAGTAAAGAAGAAAACGTTTTCTGTCGCAAGCGAATGATATCGCCCAATTTTCATCGCTGTTCATGAACGGCGGAATCCACAGAATCATAGAAAAGGAGAAACAAATTATGCAGCGTTTTAGCCGTAAACTCGTTTATTTTGGATTGTTTTCATTTCTTGGATTGATGGTCGACGCCGGGGCGTTTGCCGGTGGAAATCCATCCGAAGATGTCCGCATCAAGTTCAATGTCTTTCCATGGGAACCGGTTGCAGGGCAGACGGTTGAAATTCAAGGGGAGATCGTAATTATCGGCGGCCAGTATATCTTGAAATCGGTCAGTCAATCGTTGCAAGAAGGCGGACTGATCGTCGTCGACGTTGTTGTTGAAGAAAACGCGAATCCAACGCCTAATGTTGTTAGTATGGAGCCTTTCCATTTGTCCCTCGGCGAACTGCCTGCCGGTGGGTATACGGTTCTTGGACAGATTAATGGCGTAGCGCAATATAAGATGGCGTTCGCCGTTTACTCGGAACCGCGGCCAACGCCGACGCCGGGACCGAAACCGTTGCTGTCCGATGCGTCGATTCTGATCTCTCCGGAAATGCCTAGTGCGACGGACGAGATTCGCATAACGGTCAACGGCCAGTTTTCGAGTGCGCGTTATTCCATCGCGGACGCCAAAGCGGAAATTCTGCCGGACGCCGTTCTTTTATGGGTGAATGTTCAAGAAGCGGAAATCGGCGCAGAAGTCATCACTCCCATTTCGCATGAATTCAATATTGGAACGATGCCGCCGGGCGGATACGCCGTCATCCTTTATGTAAACGGCATAGAAGCGGCTTATAACAAATTCATGGTGCTTGGGGAATATTATCCTTACCCCCTTCCCGAACCGCCTACCGGCCCTTATTCCTCGCGTTTGTGGATCGAACCGCCCGATCCGAGGGAAGGCGAAGAATTTACTGTCTATCTTTTCGGCGAATTTCCCTCGACCGGTTATACGTTCGAAGATAAAAATATCGAGTTGACAGACAACAATACGTTTAAAGTATCCGTAAAAATCGCCGAACCGAATGGTCCTGCTCTAACGATTATGACGCCTTTTAGAGAACCTTTAGGAACGTTTGCCTTGAACCAAGGCGTCTATGAAGCGATTGGAGAAGTAAACGGCGTGGCGCTTCCCGAAATGATATTTAAAGTAAGCGGCGACGTACCTGACGACCCTGGCGTAATCGATCCGAATATGAAATCGTTTGTGATTTTCACGCGGGAAGGCGGATTCGCCGGATTGTACGATTCGATCCACATCGATAGTTCCGGATATTTTATGCATATGAACCGAATCGTCGATAGTTATCCCTCCGTTTACGGCAAAATTCCGGAGGAATTATGGAACCAATTGCTAACCGCATTGAACGCCGCCGATTTTTCCGCTTACGAATCCGTTTATAAGCCGGATTCTGAAGTCGCCGATGGCTTCACGTATACGATCGCATATGGCGGAAAGGATGTCGTCATCCTGCAAGAAGCGGCGATTCCCGAAACGCTGCAAACGATTCTAGCGTTGCTGGAAAAAGTCTTGTCTCTTCCCGGCGATATTCCGGATGTCGTTCCAATTCCTGACGACCCTGTCATAATCGATCCGAATCCGGCGTCTTTCTTGATTTTCACGCGCGAAGGAGGTATCGCCGGATTGTACGATTCGATCCAAATCGATAGTTCCGGGTATTTTATGCGCGGAGACAGCTCCATCAGCAGCCGTCCCTCCATTTACGGCAAAATTCCGGAAGATTTATGGAACGAATTGCTAACAGCATTGAACGCCGCCGATTTCTCCGCCTACGAATCCGTGTATAAACCAGATCACGAAGTCGCCGATGGTTTTACTTACAAGATATCTTATGGCGGAAAGGATGTCGTCATCCTGCAAGAAGCGGCGATTCCCGAAACGCTGCAAACGATTCTAGCGTTGCTGGAAAAAGTCTTGTCTCTACCCGGCGATATTCCGGTTATCGATCCCATAATAATGCCTTTCTTGATTTTCACGCGGGAAGGAGGAATCGCCGGATTGTACGATTCGGTCCAAATCGATAGTTCCGGGTATTTTATGCATATGAACCGAATCATAGATAGCTATCCCTCCGTTTTCGGTAAAATTCCGGAAGAGTTATGGAACCAATTGCTGGCCGCATTGAACGCCGCCGATTTTTCCGCTTACGATCCCGTTTACAAACCGGAATTCGATGTCGCCGATGGCTTCACGTATACGATCGCTTATGGCGGAAAAGAAGTCGTTATCCTGCAAGAAGCGGCAATTCCCGAAACGCTGCAAACCATTCAGGCGCTGTTGGAAAAAGTCTTGACGCTGCCGGGCGATCAGGGGCAGGGGGAAAGCGGAATTATCAATTTTAACCGCTGCGGTGGATTCGCGGGCGAGAACAGCGAGTTGGACCTGCATTTGGATGGGAATTTCACGAGCAATAGCAACATCGCTGGAAATATAAGCAACAATTCCGGCGCCGCGCCGGACGATTTAATGGAACAGTTGCGCCAATCGTTAAATGAAACCGATTTCTCGGCGCTGCCCCCAGTTAACAAGCCGGACAACGTCATCGCCGATGGGTATGTTTATACTCTTAATTACAAGGGCAATGAAATCGTCGTCTACCAAGGCGCGGTGGTTTCGGCGCCGTTGCAGGAGACCATCGAACTCTTGGAGCGCATCCTCAACCTGTCCAACCGGGATGGTGAGCTTACGAAGGTCGAGTCTTGGATTTTATATTGATTTTTTTTAGCCGGAGAGTTTTTTTCAGCGATAATACTTATTGGATTCTTTCGGAAAGGGATATGGAAAGAATCGTCAACCAACGAAAATAAGTCTTTTCCTATAACCCAACGACAGAATGTATTTCGGGAGTATAGCCCTCTATACTCCCACTTTTTTTGCTTTGTCCGCCGATTTTTAGTTGGAAAAGAAAAGAGAATTTATGGCGATACGAACAGGCTCGAACGCTTTGCCCTCTTTTATACGGCAGCCATCAGCCTTCCAGCGCCCATTTCATATCCTCCAATACAGCTTGGCTTTGTCGTTCGGCTAATTCGACATAATCAAGCCCCACTTCTTCAATGGCTTCATTTCTGCCGATCTCGTTTCGCAAATATCGTCCTAAAATCCGGTCTCGCCACATTTGGCGTAATCCCGCTTCAACCGCTATCGATAAAATTTCGGCTTCTGATCTTTGTTTTTCGCGCGCTAAAGTTTCGATATAATTGGAAACTGTTTTCATTTTCCTAGCCTCCATGTTTTTTTGTTCCTAGCGTAGATCGAAATCCGATAAATTTATTTTACCTGTGCGAGCATAAAAACTGATTAGTTATATAGGGTGGGCTCAAAGCGAAACATGGCCTGTCATTCTCCTGTTTAGGATAAATGGCTGTTTGAATGTCGATATAGAAAGCCTCCCCAGCGGCGGCGTTTTTCTGCTGGAGAGGCTGTCCATAAATCTACTTCTTCCGCGCCTCGATAATCGGCTCGATCAATTTCTTCTCCTCGTTCGGCGCCGTTTGCATCGCTTCCTGCAACAGCGCATCGACATCCTCCCCTTTAAGGGCGATCAAGGTTTTCTGCGCTAGATCTTTGACGACCGGGGATTCGTTTTTTAACAACGGGCCGATGTCTTTTGCCGCTTCGCCGCCGCCGATTTTCCCAAGGCATATTATCGCGCCGCAGAGATGATGCTCCTCTTGGGTCAATTTTAATACGATGCGGACGATCTTCATGGCTTCCTGGAAATCGCCTTGCTCGATCTGGGCGTCGGCGTAGCGCAGGCCGCTGTCGAGATACGTTGTCTTATCGCGGACCGATAAGGATTCGAATTCCGGCGTCGTAACGTTGCTGAGCGGCTTTTTCCCTATTTGCGCGATGGCTTTCATGGCGGGAATGGCGATGCGGGCTTCCCCGCCGTCCACCGCCGCCGCTAACAATTCTACGGCTTGTTCTTCCTTGCGATGGCCGAGAGCGTTAATCAGGCGCGGCTTAAAGTCGTCCGGCGCGCTTTTCAACGCTTCCATCAACGCTTGCCCCGCTTCCGGGCCGGGAATTCGTTCCAGGCAAAAGACTGCCTCTTCCCGCAGTTCCTTGTCTTTCAGCCATTCCGCCGTTTTGGGAACGGCCTCCGCGTCGCCGATGGTGGAAAGATGGCGCAGCGCCGCTATTCGCGCTTTCATCGGTTGGTCCGCTTCGGTCAACGCCATGAGCGCTTTCATGACGTTTTTCCGCTTGCGTCCGTCCCACTCCTTAGCGGCGTCGTGAACGTGAACGCGCAGCGCTTCCCCCGCCGCTTTGGCGACGCCAGGATTGCCGGAAGCAAGCAACTTGCCCAATTCGGGAACGATGCGCGCTCCGACTGTGTCCGCCTTAATCCATGTTGCATAACGTACGTCCGCATTCTCGCTTTGCAGATCGGCGAGAAATTTTTCCAGTTTTTCGTTCAATGCTTCGCTGGAGGACGCCGCCGCTAGAACCGCCGCCGGCAGCGCCGTTTGCGCCATGCGGCGAGTTGATTTTACATGATTCGTCATGGTTCCATTCTCCTTGTCTTACAGATGCCACTGGCCGCGTCCTGGCCGGTAGAGAAGCCGGTTGGCTTCTTCGTCGTTCTTCACTTTTTCAGCGACCGGATCCCACTCTAATTTTCGTCCCAGAACATAAGAGATATTGCCCAAAATGCACAACGTCGCCACGCGATGGCCCGCTTCGATGTGCATCAGCGGCCGTTCGCGGGTTTTGATGCAGTTCAGCCAGTTCTCGAAATGGCCGGGGCTTTTGAAGACTTTCGCTCCGTCGGCTGGGGTTTCGTATTTCACTGCTTTCTCTTCCGTTCCGCATCCCCCATCCCCGCCGGTAACGATGAGTTCGCCTTTATCACCCCAGTATTTAGCGCCAAATCCCGCATTGAGCAGTTTTTCTCCCGGCTGGCTCCAGGTCATCGTCCAGTCCGGATTCTTGAATTCGTATTTGACTTCCATCGTGCAGGGGCAATCCCATAGGCCGTCGTGAGGCGGTTCGCCCGTCGCCTCGACGCTGGCGGGTCCCGTATCGTCAGCGTTCATGCACCACATGGCCACGCTCATGACGTGTGCGCCCCGGTCGCGGATTTGTCCCCCGCCGAATTCGAGCAGCCAGCGGAAATTGAAATGGACTTTATTCGGGTTATAGGGCATCCAGCGCGCCGGTCCCAGCCACAGTTCCCAATCCAAAGTGGGGGGCGGGTCCGAATCGGGCGTCCAATCGCTTACGGGATTTTCGTAATGCCAGCAAGTTATCTTGCGCACCGTCCCCAATTGGCCATTGCGGATATAGCGGCAGGCGTGATAGGCGGCGTCAGTGGAGCGACCTTGCGAACCTACCTGAATAATGCGCCCATACCGCTTGGCGGCGTTGACCATCGCCCGCCCTTCTTCGATAGTCTTGCTGGCGGGCTTCTCCACGTAAACGTCTTTGCCCGCCTCGCAGGCGTGGACGGTCATCAATCCGTGCCAATGATCCGGCGTTCCGATGGTAACGGCGTCGATGTCTTTGCGGTCGAGCAACTCGCGATAGTCCTTATAGGCGGCGGCGTTGTTTCCCACCCGTTCCATCGCTTGTTTGAGATGCTCCTCATCCGCATCGCAGATAGCCGCCGAAACTCCCGGACGCAAAAACGCCGAGCCTCTTCCGCCCACGCCGATGTTTCCAAGCACGATCGCGTCGCTCGGCGCCGGTTGGCCGTCCATACCGAGGACGCGGCTGGGGACGAATTGAAAGGCGAAAGCGCCCCCTGCGGCGGCTGCGCTGCGAGTAAGAAAAGCGCGCCTTGTCGTTTTCATTTTTTCCGTCATCTACGTTTCTCCCATCTTCTCCCGCTATTCGAGGGAGGCGATATGATTCTTTTTCAACATAACACGGAACCGAAACGTTGGGAAAGGGTATGAAATTTGAAATAAAAATTCGATGGGGGCGAAAAAAAGATTGAATCCTTGGAGATAGAATAGTATATCTCCTTGCGATTTCGCTTGCGGAATATCGAATCGTCCTCGCAATTGTTCCTTTTATGAATGGAACAAATGGCGGATGCGTCTTGTTTTGGATTACGGATGCGGCGTGGCGGCGTCGTGCATGTCTTGCAAATGCCGCCGCAACGATTCGCACATGAATTGGCAGAAGTTTTCCATCCCCGGAGTGCGCAGCGAGTAGAAGGTTTGCGCTCCTTCTCTGCGTTGTTGCAAAAAGCCGTGGCGGTATAGGATTGATAAATGTTTGGAGACTGTGGCTTGGCTTTTTCCCACGATCTCCACCAACTCTTTGACCGATCGTTCTTTGATCATGAGATGATGGATCAGTTGAATCCGCGTCGCCTCTCCCAAGGCTCTAATGCGATCGGCCAGCATTTCCCGGAATTCGGGATTCAACAACTCGGTTAATTCGGAATGCGATCTTGCGTTCATTTTAGCGTCCCCCCTATCGATGTAGATTCGAGATGGATGAGAGGAGAAGCGTTTTCGGGGAAAAACTCCCCCTCTCGCATGAAGTCTATTTTATTCTTATTTCTTCTCCGGATAAATTCTTTCGTACTCCATTGGATGACGATGCTTCAAGGTTTTCTTCGTCATCTTGCCCGTCAGCCACGTAGCGCTCATGGGATATTCCTCCGGATGGAATATCACGAAGAAGAAATGCCAGATGATGATCGCCAACGTAGCCAGCACGGCTTCGTAGTAATGGATCAATTCCGCCATATCGATAGCCCATTTGGGAAGATATTCGAATGATATAATGGGGAACCATAAAATCAGTCCCGTTGCCCCCATGATAATCACGCCCCATACAAGCGCCCAGAACTCCATTTTTTCCGCATAATCGTAACGTTCGAACTGCGGCGGATCCTTTCTCATCCCAAGATGAAAAGCGAGATTTTGCCATACATGCGTTATATCCCTGGGATGGGGCATAAAAGCAATGAGCTCTTCGCGGCCCCGGCGCGCAACGATCATGTAGAAGGCATAGGCGATAGACGTAACGATCATCATGACTCCAGCGATCCGGTGAATCGTTGAGCGCGCCGCTTCCGTGAAATAGAGATAAGAAAGCAGCGTTACCCACCACGATTTGGGACTCAGCAGCGCGAATCCGGTAATGCAAAGAACGATGAAAGTTATGGTAAGCAGGATATGGCAGACGATTTCGAATTTCGTGAAGCGCGCATAACCCGGTTCGTTGCTTTCCCGTTTGAATTTCTCCCGCAACAACGCCCAGAGGATGATGCCGTTATGGATAATCATGCCGCCGATGACAATGACGATGAGAGGAATGTAGATGCGCGGCACCCAGGCGATGATCGTTTTCGACCGGATCGTTACTTCCTTGTGAATCGGAGCGGCGAGCACGTTGGCCGTAATGCCGGGATGGCACGCGCCGCAGGTCTCCACCAGCCGCTGCGGGCTGACCGTAGAGCGCTCGTCCGACGATGGCAGGATAAGGTGGTTGCCGTGGCAACTGCCGCAGTTGGCGACGATCTTCGATCCCCGCTGCAAAGCCAGGCCGTGATAACTTTCGAAGAAGTTGCTCACTTGCCCCGTTTGAATATTGTATTTTTCGTTGATGACGATGGAACTATGGCAACGGGCGCAAGTGTTGGCCGACAGGTTGAGGAAAGAAACCGGCGAACGTTCGTCCTTTACCCGGAAAATAGCGTGTTCGCCGTGGCAATCCGTACACACCGGCGCGTCTTTATGCCCGCTCGCCGCCGAGGTTCCATGAATGCTCTGCGAATATTGATCCATTTCCGTTTTATGGCATTGCCCGCACGTGTTGGCGACGTGCATAAAATTAGTGGGAGATTTGGGATCGCGCAGCGGCAGCACTTCGTGATATCCATGACAATTGATGCAGGTGGGCGCCTTCTTGTTCCCCGCCCGGACTTCCGAAGCGTGAACGCCTTCCCGGTACAAATCCTCCTTCAAGGAGGGAGACATGTTATATTCTTTCATGATCGACGGATCGGAATGGCACTCGCCGCACAATTGGGCGATGCGGAATTGATGCACGGGCGAATCCGGATCCGAGGAAGGCAGTAAATTTTGCGAACCATGGCAGCGCTGGCAAGTCGGCGCGTCTTCGATCCCTTGCTTGACGGCCTGGCCGTGAATGCTTTTGTCGAATACTTCCGCTGCGTCTTCATGGCAGCGGACGCAATCCACGGGAGCCAATTTCGGTTTGTGGGGTAGTTCTTCGATATCCGAATGGCAATCGATGCAATCGAAT
Organism: Candidatus Omnitrophota bacterium; assembly: GCA_040755155.1. Lineage (NCBI taxonomy): Bacteria > Pseudomonadati > Candidatus Omnitrophota > Candidatus Omnitrophota bacterium. Next base: position 18,659 of record JBFMBP010000108.1, read on the forward strand.
TCCAATTTAATATGTATGCTTCTTCCGCATTGCCCCATATCGATGAGAGGCGTTTTCATATCCTTCGTCGCCCCATGAACGAGGGAATGGCAAGCCAGGCATTCTTCACTCTTTTGCGCCTGCGCGGAAAGCGTATCGAGAAAGAAGGGCGCCAGCCATAATGAAAGTAGTAAGATTCGGTAGACGGATGTTTTGGATTTGAGCAAGATGTTGAGCATGAAACTCTCCTGATGCAATAAATCGATTGGATTTAACTGATGCTTCATCGCTCAGCCTTCTTCTGGAGGGTGATTCTTAATCTCTAAGCCAAATAATTCATTCATGTTACGCTGTTCTTTTCCCTCGCCCTCTGGGAGAGGGTTAGGGTGAGGGGGGCTAAGTTTAATCTTATCAGCCCTCACCTAACCTCTCCCAATCTTGGGAGAGGAATTAAAAAAAAGCCGCAATAGCAATGCAAATAGATATACGATAACGTCTTTAATCGTAGGATGGGTCGCGTCGTTTGACCCATCAATTCCTTCCTTCCTTTATTATCGATGGATCAAAAAAACGCGACCCATCCTACTTATCTTTATCTTTTCATTCAAAATTCAAAATTCATCATTCATCATTTCCCTACATCATCCCCGGTCCGTGGCATTCATGGCAGTTTTGTCCCATCCATCCGTCTCCGTAGCCGCGCGGATGATTGAACGATTGCTGCTTGTATTCCAGGTTTTGTATAGCGTCCCATCCTTCGCCTTGGCGGATGATGGTATGGCACAGATTGCAATCGTTACTGATCTTCTTTCCGGTTTTCACTTCTTGATGCCGGTCGTTGTGGCAGCGATAGCATCCCGGAAATTCGAAATGGCCGATGTTCGAGGGATATTTCGTCCAATCCACTTTGTATTCGGGAAAGACGTTCTGGCTATATAGGCGTTGCGCTTCCTGAATGGCCTGGTCGACATCCCCCTGCCGGGAGGCGTCCTTGGCGATAATGTCCGCATATCTCTCCCGCAGCGTCTTTTCTATGCCCAACAAAGCTTCGGAGGTGGTTTTGAAATCCTTTTGCAGCAATTCGGCCAGATTGGCTTTGATCTCCGGCAGCTGGGGATTGATCGCCCCTTGCGCCAGCGCCGCATTGACGATTGAAAAGGGCGATTGATAGCGGTGGGAGGGACGATTATGGCAATCGATGCAATCCATCGTTCGTATGCTTTCCGGCGGAATGGACCCGGGATCGAAATCCTGGGCATCGGAATCGACGTATTCCTCGACGCTCCCGTCGTTATGCGTTACCCGCACCCACGGGACGATCTGCCGGTCGTCGTCGGAAGCGTAATATTCCAGTTTATGATCCAGGCCGATATGCCAATGAATCCCCTTCGCCTTCCGCCCTTCACCCTGGCTGCCGCCCACGCGCAGCAGAATGTCCACCTGGTAGGGAGTGTTCTCTTCGTCGGTTCCATAATAAACCAGCGATTTTTCCAAGGCGGGCGAGAATTTTTCCGGCCAATGGCACTGTTCGCACGTATCCCGCGCCGGACGCAGGTTTACGATAGGCGTATCGAGGGGAAGCTTATAGGATTGCCTCAACACGGCGATGACCTGATGAGCGCCGGAAAGCTTGCTCTTGACGAACCAACTGGCGCCGGGACCGATATGGCATTTGACGCACGCTACCCGCGCATGGGGCGAATGCTGATAGGCTTCGTATTCCGGCTTCATCACCTGATGGCAGGTCAATCCGCAAAAACCCACGGATTCCGTTACGTGATAAGCCTTATAAGAACCGATCATGGTAAAGGCGAGAAAGATCGTCGTAACAATGGTGAAGATCGTTAGATAAAGGCGATGCCGAGGATGATTAAGGTCGAAGGTGGGCAGTTTTTGAGAAGGAATTCCTTTCTTCCGCCTTCGATACTCCAATCCTATTCCCAAAGGAACCAGCAATAATGAGGCCGTTAATATGGCGGGGCCGACGAGATAAATCAATATTCCGGTATATGGATTCTCGCCTCCATACATAATGTCGGCGGTAACGATAATAACTTCTCCCGTAAGAAAGACGATGCCCAGAATAAATCCAAATATAGTCAACCAATTCAGGGCGAGTGGTTTTTCTCCTGATTTATTTTCGGCGGATAAATTCATAATGCAAATACTCCATTCTTACAAATAGGCGAACAACATTCCATAAACAATGGCGGAAATCAGCGCCAGGCCGATCGTCAAAAACGTAAATCCCGCAATTACCGCCGTCCAAGCCATGGCTTTGGATGGCGGCCCTACGAGATATTCGTTCAATTTTCCTTCTTGAACCAACATGGCGTATTCTCTAGGCCGTTCTTCTTTGAATTCTTCCAAAGGTATCCGTCCCGTAAAAATCACCGGATCCATCGGGAATATCCCTGGCCGGAAATGCGTATTGAAAAAGTGGATCGTGAAGATGAACGCCGCCGCCAAGAGCGCTTCGTCGCTATGGATTACCGTGGCGACGTTGATGACCCACCCCGGCAGAATCAGCGTCGCTTTTTCCGGGAACCAAAGAATCAAGCCGGTGGCGCCAATGATGGCCACGCCCCAAAAGACGGCGAAATAGTCGAACTTCTCCCAATACGTCCAACGGCCGATGGCGGGCCTTTCCCCCTTGCCGAAGAACCAGAGAAAATTCTGCTTCAGTTCCACCCAATCCCGCCAGCGGGGCAGCATGGTGTATTCTTGGGAAAGCAGTCCTTTCAATGTGATCTGCCGTTTCTTCAACATTCTAAACACAAAGAAGAGATGCGTTCCGAAATAGCCGAAAGTAATGATGGCTCCTAAGCGGTGGATGTTGCCTAAAACCTCTGGTCCTCCAAGCCACTGCGATAGAAAGCCGAAGAATTCCACGTCGGGGAATTTCAGCGTCATTCCCGTCAGCGCCAGGCTGAGAAAACTGACAATCACGAAGAAATGCGTGATTCGATGGCGCAGTTTGAAGCGTCGGTAATACTGTACTTCCTGCGTTTGCAAGATCGTCCGTTTATGTTCTTTATCCCTTTCCCGAAAATGGAAGATAAGGGAGCGGATGAACCATAGGAAGGTATGGATTCCGAAGAAGGTCAACGTCCCCGCCAGCAAAGCGGTCATGAACCAGAAGGAATAAAACAGCGCCGGGTATCGGTCTTTGTCGTGGTGCGTCGCATGAGTCAGATAACCGGTAAACTTCCGATGGGAACTGGGATGGCACGTCTTGCACGTATCGACGATATGGCTGCGGTTCAGCGTCGAACGGCTGTCGGCCACGGGGTAAATGTTATGCGATCCGTGGCAATCGTAGCATCGGGCCGCCGTCATGTTGCCCAGTTTGGAAACCTTGCCGTGGTAAGTGTCGAAATAGGTTTTCGTCAAATCCATGTGGCAGCGGCCGCACTGGTCGATAATCATGGAGCGGAAATCGCTCGTATCCACACGCTTCACGGAATGAGCCTGGTGGCAATCGCTGCACCCCGGCAGTTCCTTGTCCGTGGGATTGGCTTCGAAACTATGGATGCTGGTGCGGAATTGTTCGTAGATGCCCAAATGGCAGACGCCGCAGGTCTCGCCGATTTTTTGGGGATTCACCGACGATTGCGGATCGGAGGCGGGTAATTCGCGATGGCTCGTATGGCAATTGGTGCATACGGCGGTAACCATCAGCCCCCCTTCCAACAACCCCTTGCCGTGAATGCTCATGGTGTAATTTTGAATGATGTGTTCGTCTTTATCGCTGACCAGCAGCGCCGCCGGCTTCCCGTCGGCATGGCAACGGCTGCAAAGGGCGGGGATGTTTCGCGGGAAAGAAGGCGATTTTTGATCTTTCTTCGGAAGGACTTCATGCGTCCCATGACAAAACTGGCAGGTCGGCGCGTTAGGATTGCCCTGCGCCGCCATCATGCCATGCGAGCTCTTCCTGTAATCGTTCACCATTTCCGCGTGGCATACCGAACAGTCCACCGGCTTCATTTCCTTGCAAACGGGAGTGCGGTCGGGATGAACGTCGTAATGGCATTTGACGCAATTGATATCGGCGTGAGCGGAGTGGTCCAGCCCTTCTTTATTCGTATAGAGGGAGATCGTTTTTCCCTCTTTCTCCATTTTTAAATTTTGATCCTGATGACAGGTAAGACAAACCTGATCCGATATCTGCAAATCCTCATAAAACACTCGCCGCACTTTATGCGGTTGGTGGCATTCCACGCAGACGGGAACCTTGTTCGGCTCCTGCTGCCATAGGCGGCCTTCCACGATCTTTTCGTGCACTTGTTCGATCTGCGCATGGCATGTTTCGCAGGTCTTGGCCACATTGTTGCGGTTGATCTTCGATTCGGGATTTTGATGCGGCAGGATATTGTGCGCCCCATGGCAACTGGTGCATACCGCCGTCACTTTCAACCCCCGTTTGAACAAGCCTTCCCCGTGGATCGACATCGAATAATTGGCGATGACGTTTTTTTGTTCGATCTCGTGCGTCGCCGTCATCTCCGTGCCTTCTTTATGGCACTGGCCGCACGTGGCGGGGATATTCATGATATAAATCGTGGAAGTTGCGTTCGACGGCGGCAGGACGTTATGCGAGCCGTGGCAAGAGGCGCATGTCGGCGCGTATTGATCCTTGCGGTTGAAGGCGGCGTCCCCGTGAACGCTCTTGGCGAAGATTTCCTGAATGTCGTCGTGGCAGCGGGCGCAATCGACGGCCTTCAACTCGTCCTCGTGCGGCAATTCCTTGATATCTTCGTGGCAATCGACGCAAGCCAATTCCTTATGCGAGGAACTCCCGAAGATTTTGGAATCGATATAGACGGAAACCTCTTTGCCCCGCACTTCGCCGGTTAAATCCTTCTCCCCATGACACTCCAGGCAATTTGCGTTTTCGGAAATATCCTGCGCCATCGCTGGCGCCGTTATCCCAGCGAGAAGCAGCATCCCCAATAAACAAACGAACTTTTTCTCTCTCCAAAAAAAACAGAGAGTAGGCTGGCTCATCAGGAGATTCGCCCTCCCCAAAATCGCATTCAAATAAGGTGGGAGGGCAAGGCTCCCGCCGAGCCAAGGTTCATCGGTCCTTTTTTTTTCTGCCATCGCCGAATTCCTCTGTAATTGGCTCATCAGCGTCCCATCGCCAAAAAATTTTATTTTAATCCCACTAACGGCCCTTTATTTTCCAAGTATATAGCTATATAGCTAAGACAGGAAAAGAGGAAGGCTTATGAAACGCCTTTTTTCATTTTCTTATATTATTGATAATGTTTATATAAGTTATAGACATTAATGAAGATAGAGATATTCTATTTACATCTTGCTCATTCTCATGTATGTTAGTTCATCATAGACAAATCACTATTTGCAAATAATATAAATAATAATATTTATAAAGTAATATAATTCCTTCATTCGGTGTGAAATAGAATGATAGAAAAAAGCGGGAAAATTCTATTCGTAATGATTGCCGTTTCTTTATTGGCGGCGCCGGTCGCCGCACGGGCCGCCGAAATCGAAGTCCTCGTCGTTTCGCCCCGTATCATTTCCCAAGATGCGACGGGATTGTTCGACCAGACGGCTACGGGCCATGCTAATATTGGCATGGGCGAGAAAGCTTATCTGCGCGTTACGCCCCAGGCTGATGAGAATTGGAGCGGAATCGAATGGTCCATCACCCAGCGCCCGGCGGCGTCCCAAGCGGCCATTCCAGCGGCGACGGCTTGGACGATCGCCATCCAGCCCGATGCGGAAGGCGTTTATGAAGTAACGTTTTCCGGAGTGCGGAATGAAGAGAAGGTAATATTATCCAAAAATATCGTCGCCGCTTCTTTTGTCGGCGCAGGCGTTTTGTTGAATGGCGTTCTCACGGGGCCGCAATGCGTCATTTGCCATAGAGAAAACGCCAATGGCTGGAAAGAGACGGTTCACGCTAAACTTTTCGCTAAATACTTGAACGGCGAAAAAACGGGTCGTTATCAAGCCTCCTTTCTTCAATGGCATACGCTGGGTTACAATCCCGATCCCCTCGCCCGCAATTCCGGCTTCGACGACAAAATGGATGCCCTCGGCATCGGCGCCGATGACTTTGTCAACCAAATCAATCAAGCCTACCGCTTGCGCCATGACCGCAATCCCAAGAATGATCCCGATAATTACGCCGCCCTGCAAGATTCCTTGAAAGATCGCTCCAACGTCCAATGCGAAAGCTGCCACGGCGCCGGTTCGCTGCATAATGGCAATACCGCCAGAATCGGCTTCACCTGGTCGGTGCGCTTCTGCGCCCGCTGCCACGACGATTTCGACGAGAGCGCCAAGCCTTACGCGAAGGATGTTTCTGGACACTCCGCCCTAGTCCCTCTCTTCCGCGATTATCCAGTATTGCTAAAGACGGATTGCGCCAAATGCCATTCCGCCAAAGGCTTCGTCAATATCGCCGTGCAGAATACGCCCGGCGCGGTTTATTACGAAGACCCTGATGCCAACGCCGTCTCCTGCGCCGCCTGCCACGATCCCCACAACGGGCAGTACGATAAACTCTTGCGTTTTCAAGGGAATGTCAAATTGGACAGCGGGGAATTGTTTGAAAACGGCGGCATGGGTTCGGTCTGCGTGATCTGCCATCAATCCCGCATCCAGACGCCGCTCGAAACCTTCATCGCTACGAACAGCGCCGGACCTCATTACGGTCCCCAGGCCGATATGCTTTTAGGCGTCAATGCCTGGGATTTCGGCGTTCCCTTTGATTCGGCGGATCCAACGAAATATAAGATCCATAAGGACTTAGTGCAGGATACCTGCGCCGCCTGCCACATGGCGAAAACTCCCGCCAACGGCTTCAACGCCGAGGGTGCCCTGGTCGGCGGCCATAGTTTCAAAATCGTCAATCGCATGGGAACAGCATCGCAGGACGATGACGTCTCCAATGTCCTCAACGCCTGCCGTCCCTGCCATCTCACGATAAAAACCATCGATCGCCCCGTCGCGGATTACGACGGCAATGGAAAAGCGGAAGGCATTCAAACCGAAGTAATAGGCTTATTGAAGAAAATCGGACTTGCCTTGCAAGCAAATCACCCCAGCATTGTTATTGCTGACGACGGCTATCTGGAAGTTCCCGCCAGCGTCTTCAACCAAATGAGCTTCAACGAAAAAGCCGCGCTGCATAATAGCCGCATGGTCTATCGCGACGGCAGCTTCGGCATTCACAATCCACGCTACGCCGTTGAGGCGTTGCAGCGCGCCTTGCGCGCTTTATAAAATGAATGGTATACCAATCTGCTTTATGATTGTTGCTTTTCAAATTCCTCTCCCAAGATTGGGAGAGGTTAGGTGAGGGTTGATATTATTAGACTTATAATTCCCTCACCCTAACCCTCTCCCATAGGGCGAGAGAATTATTAGTTAAAATCCCAATAGAAATTGGTATTATTGGGGGATACTATTTTTGGATAATCATATCGCCGTAGGAAATCGCCAATGAACAGAACTCTATTTTCCGTTTTTCTAGCGGCCGCCGCCGCTTGGGGAGCCTTGACTCCGGCTGGGGGTTGGGGAGAAGACGCCATCGCCGCCAAGGTGAAGAATGCTACGAAATCGATGGCCTTCGAATCTACGAAGATTTCGGGAAGCCTTAACTCCACCTATCAATTCCGCAGTTACGACGGACGCGAAGACAACGACCTCTACGAATTTCTCTCGCTGCGCGTCAAGGACATTTACAAAGATTACATCGACGGCGCATTCTCCATGTCCTGGCATGAAGATTTGGACGGCGTAAGCCGCTTGAACGCCGGAGAAAAATACGATCCCTACCAGGAATTGGATCTCTCCGCCGGCGCGCGTTTCCGTTATTACGCGGGATATATCGATTTCAAAAAGGTCATATTCGACGACAGCGTTCTTCGCGTGGGACGGCAATATCTCGAAGAGATCGACAACGTCCATTTCGACGGCGCATCCTACCGCTTTTCGCCTTCGGAGCCGGTGGATATCTCACTCTTCGGCGGCCAGCCGATCACTTATTATTCCTCCCTCGACGGCGAAGCCGTCTACGGAACCAACCTGCAATTTCAACTCGCCCGCGCCACTCGCGCCGCCGTGCGCTATTACCGATACGACGCGGATTCCTATCGGGACGATTTGAGCGCCGTGGAAGTATGGCACGCTTTCCAGCCCAATCTCCAATCCCACGCCAAATTCACCCTGCTGGACGCCGAGCCGTATATGTTCAGCGGCGATCTTTTTGCCCGCGTGGAAACGATGGATTTGGACGCCATCGTCCATATTACCCGATTGATGAATCCCGTCTCCGATCACACCATCAATTTCGATCCCTATTTTCCCTTGCTGAACGGCTACGAACCATTCACCTACGGCTCGTTGAATCTAACCAAAGGCCTTGGCCAATACGTTAGCCTGGTCGGCGGCTTCGATCTCCGCGAAGCCGACAGCGCTTACGATCCCGTTTCGGATTACCTCAATAAGGATTACTGGCGCGTTACGGGAGGCGTGGAATTTTATCCTACGGAACAATTGACGCTCAGCGTCAACGGCGAATACTGGGACGTCGATTCCAAAGACCGCTTTACCGGCATTACTGGCGAAGTGGAGTATCGTCCCTGCAAAAAGTGGACGTTGTCGGCGGGAGTGGATTACGGCGAATACGTCCAAGTTTACCGCGATGAATTTCTCTATCTCTTCGGCCAGGACGAAACTTTCCGCATCACGCCGGACGCCGTCACGTATTACGCGCGGGTGCGCTGGAAGCCCGCCGCGAAAATTTACGCGGGGGCGAGCTTCGAAGTGGAAGATAACGATTGGGATAACGATAATTGGTATTCATTCCGTCTCGAATTGGGGAGTCGCTTCTAACATGAAACGTTCATTTTCTCTTCTCTATCTCATAGCAACCGCCGCGGCGAGCCTGCTTCTTGCCTCTTGCGATCCAGATCAAGTCAAAAACAATTTTCCCCACAAGCCCCATATCGAGGAAGAAATCGCTTGCGACGCGTGTCATGCTTTTGGCGAAGAAACCGTAGGAATGCCCGCCTTCGAGACTTGTACGACCTGCCATGACGCCCAAGATAAAGAAGTATTGGGCCGTTGCTTCGAATGCCATGAAAAACAAAATATCGTCATGAAAGATTCTTCGATCGTCTCCCATAAAAAGATATTCCAGCCGCAATTGCCCGAAAATTGGCGCGATGTCCAATACAAGCATGCCAAATTCCTCAAGGAAGGCGCCGATTGCAACGCTTGCCATACGCAAATCGCCAAGTCGGAACGCTCCAGCCTGGATAATCTTCCTTCGATGAAACTGGCAATGTCAGTGCAAGAGCAAATGAATCAATCCAACGATTGCCAATCGTGCCATCTCGAAATTAGTCCTCTCTCCGCGCCTCTCAGCCACGATTCCCGTTGGGAGAACAATCACGGGCGCATGGCGAAATTTTTCGATAAAGGCCGCTGCCTGATGTGCCACGAGGAAGCCGTTTGCCAGACGTGCCACGAAACGAAGAAGCCCAAAGATCACACTAACCTCTTCCGCCGCGCCGCCCACGGCGTCCAAGCCGTCTTCGATCGCGGACGCTGTCTCGTTTGCCATCGGGAAGATCAATGCGAGTCATGCCACCGCTCCGCCGCTGGAATCGTTCCGCCGCAGCCGTTCCACGTCGAGGGCGCCTCGTGCCTTTCCTGTCACAGCCGTCTGGCTGCGCAAGGTCCCAGCCCGCGTCCGCCGCAGCAATTCATGAAGCCCATGCCCCACCGCATGATGATGGGCGCCACCTCGCAGAAATGTCTGGAATGCCATTCGTTGTAAGATGAATGCAAGAGTGAGATCAACCGGAGGTGTGGAACTTTCCACGCCTCTTTTCTTAAATGCTTTTAGAGTGCAGGATGTAGTACAGGATGTAGGGCGGGCTCAAAGCGAAGCGTAGCCCGCTATTTACGCTATTTTGTACGAAAGGAATTCGCCATGAATATTTCAAGAAGAACCTTCGCCGCCGCCTCATTAATCGGAAGCGCCGCTCTGCTCGGCGGCTCGTCTGCTCAAGCGAAAATCCCCCTGAAGAAAAGAGTCAAACTGGGCATCGCCTCTTACTCCTATTGGCATTTCAAGACGGAAAAATATCCCATCGAAAAAGTGATCGACAAAGCCTGCGAATTGGGCGTTGAAGGCGTCGATATTCTTCATCGCCAAATGGAAAGCGAAGAACCCGCCTACCTGCAAAAAATCAAGCGCCATGCTTTCGTCAACGGCGTCGATTTGATCTGCCTCTCCATCCATCAAAACTTCGTCTCTCCCGATCCCGAATTCCTGAAAAAGCAAATCGAGCATACCAAGCATTGCATCGAACTAGCGTACGCGATGGGCATTCCCGCCATCCGCCTCAATTCCGGCCGCTGGAACACCGTCGATTTCGACCGGCTTATGGAACTGCGCGGCGAAGAGCCGCCCCTTGAAGGCTACAAGGAAGACGACGCCTTCAAATGGTGCATCGATTCCATCCAACAATGCCTGCCCAAGGCGCAGGAGTGCGGCGTCATCCTCGCTCTGGAAAACCACTGGGGGCTAAGCCGCACGCCCGAAGGCCTCTTGCGCATCGCCAACGCCATCGAATCCCCCTGGCTGGGCGTCCTCGCCGATACCGGCAACTTTATGGAAGATCCCTACGATAAGCTGAAGCAAATCGCTCCGAAAACCGTCATGATCCAGGCCAAAACCTACTACGGCGGCGGAGAATGGTACACGCTGGATTTGGATTACAAGCGCATCGCCAATATCTTCGAAGAAGCAGGCTTTCGCGGCTACGTCTCCCTGGAATATGAAGGCAAAGAAGACGCCGAAACCGCCGTTCCCAAAAGCCTTGAAGTCCTGCGCGAAGCGTTTGAGTAAAATTTAACAAATTTTGGAGTACATTTGAAAAGGTAGTTGTTTATATGGATGCTCATTAGAAATAAAACAAATCTTACTAATAGGAGAATCCAATGGCTACTGTCGTCAGCTTCATTAATTACAAAGGCGGTGTAGGGAAAACAACTTTGGCGGTTGAAATATCGGCTAGTTTGGCATATCACTATAAGAAACGTGTTCTTTTAGCTGATCTTGATCCTCAAACTAATGCCACATTTTATCTAATGACGGGAGAAGAGTGGGATGAGTGGGCAAAAAAGCATGGTACTTTGAAAAATGTTTTTACCTCTGCTATCGCTGAACCACCGCAAGAATTCGATGTACGTAAAGCGATTCGAAAAGAATTTTTACACCCTCCAAGACATAAGGATGTAATTGTTCCACTGGACTTATTGCCCTCACACTTAGAACTGATGACGGCAGATATGGAGATGGCGGCGCATTTTGGAGTAAAAGGATTAGAAGGCCGTAAAATTCTGCGTTCTGCTTTTGAAAATATTAAAAATGATTATGATTATATTATTTGCGATTGTCCGCCTAATCTGAATCTAATTACACAAAATGCGATTCTAGTAAGCAATTATCTTATGATTGTCGCCATGCCGGAGTATTTATCTACTCTGGGGATTAGCGAAATAGAAAAAGCCGTAAAGAGGATTGTAGTGGAAGTAAATCAATATTTAAAAGGTTTTGGTGAAATATCGGGTCCTGAAATTAAGGGAATCATATTTAATCGCGTTCAATTTCAAAAAGGGGGTAATCAATATCAAGAATCAATAATGAATAGAGTACGAGAGAAATGGCCCAATCTTGTGTTTCATAATTTTATTTCTCAAAGCGTGAAAGTAGTTCAAAGTTCCGATCCGACTCGGTCCCCGATTGCTATTTCGGGATATAAGGCAGATGAAGCATACGAAGAACAATTAAAGAAATGCGCCGATGAATTTATTAAACGCATAGAAGGATAATTAAATCATGACATTGAAACGTACTACGCATGAATTGGCTAACATGTTAAGTGAAATTGCCGATGCATTGAAACAAATGCCCGATATGTCACTAATGGATTTAAAGCCACCTCAAAAGAAACAAAAACCTATAATTGATATTAGCGCTTTATTGGATCAATTGCCTAAGATGAATAAAGAGAATGCTGAAGCCCAATTAAAAAAATTAAAGGTTGCAGAATTGTCAGAGTTATGCAAGCAAATGAATGTCAGTATTGGATCAAGACGAACGAAAGAAAATTATGTCAAACAAATTATATGGCAACTCTTCGAATCGAAAAGCGAATTGGAATTCATTCGAACTTATGAAGAGAAGACAGAATCATAAGTTGCATAAGATGGCCTAAAAGCTAATCGAATCTCGTCAATCCAAGAAATAATGCACCTTTCCAATGGAGAAAGGAAGAGTAATTTTGAATGCTATTCGCATGATACTTAAAACGAGGAGTAAAAAAGCCATCGCCCTAATTGACGAATGGTTGAACGATGAGTCGGGTTATGACGAAAAAGTCTGGCCTAAGTTGAGAGAGGATATTGAAATCAACCGACTCTCAGAGAGGAAGCGATTCGATGACGATGCGGATGATATTGAACGAGGAAACTAGAGGCAAATAACTCTTCCACGAAAGCGAATAAAATCATGAATTACGTTAGAACGACTCTTTGTTTAATCCTTGTTCTCTTAGGCTCGAATGATCTCCAAGACGCCGCCGCCGAGCCGCTAAAAGTCTGCATCGTTTCAGGTTCGGCGGAATACCGCTCCGATCTCTCTCTTCCTCCGTTTAAGGAATATTTGGAAAAATGGTACGGCGCCCGATGCGTTCTGCTGCAAGCCGAAGGCTTCGATAAACTGCCCGGCCTGGAGGCTTTGGACGATTGCGACGTCGCGCTTTTCTTCACGCGGCGTTTGACTATCGGCGGTGAGCCGTTAGAGCGGGTGAAGAAATACTGCCTTTCGGGAAAGCCCATCGTCGCCGTGCGCACCGCCAGCCACGGCTTTCAAAATTTTCTGGAATTCGACAAAGAAATCATGGGCGGCAACTACAACAATCACTTCGGCAACGGCCCCACCCAGAATGCCGGCATCGCGCCGGGCGCCGAGGATCACCCCGTCCTTAATGGCGTTCCTGCTCTCAAATCGCGATATAGCCTCTACAAAACCGCGCCCTTGGCGGAGGATTGCACGCTGTTGATGACCTCGCAAATCCCCGGCCAGGAGCCGCAGCCCGCCGCCTGGACCCGCGTCTACAAGGGCGCCCGCGTTTTCTATACTTCCCTGGGCGGCGTGGAAGATTTCGAAAATGCCGCATTCCGCCGCCTCATCGCCAACGCCCTCTTTTGGACTGCCGGACGCGAGGCGGTGAAGCAAGATGCCCCCATTCCCCCGCGCCGCGAAGCGCCTCAAGGCGTATTGAAACTGCATCTGCGCAGCCGCGCGCAACTCTTCAAAGGCGTGGAAGATTGGACCGAAGTCCACGTCGAAGAAGAATTTCCCATCGCCAAGACGGCGATTCTCGTCTGCGACATGTGGGATAAGCACTGGTGCGACGGCGCCACCCAGCGCTGCGAGGTTCTCGCGCCGAAGATGAACGAAGTTTTAAAAGCGGCGCGGGAAAAAGGCATCCAGATCGTCCACGCCCCTTCCGAAACCATGCCCTTTTATGAGGATTATCCCCAGCGCCTGCGCATGAAACTGGCGCCGCCCGTCCCAATGCCGCCGCTGCTGGACCTGCCCAGCTATCCCCTGCCCATCGACGACTCCGATGGCGGTTGCGACACCGGCCAGGAACCTTGGTATTGCGCCTGGACGCGGCAAACCTCCGCCATCGAAATCGGCGAGTTTGACGGCATCTCCGACGACGGCGATGAATTCTACAATTTCATCCAACAGGAAGGCATAGAAACGATTATTTACATGGGCGTCCATACCAACATGTGCGTCTTAGGGCGATCCTTCGCCATACGCCAACTGACTCGCCTGGGCAAGCGCTGCCTCCTCGCCCGCGATTTGACCGACGCCATGTACGATCCCAACGATGCGCCCAACGTCAGCCACGAACAAGGCACGGAATTGGTCGTCCAACACATCGAAAAATACTGGTGCCCTTCGATAACCAGCGATGATTTGTTGGCGGGGGCGCCGAAGTAATTACTTCCCCAGCATCCAATCCGGCAGCCATAGGGAGAGCGAGGGAATGAAAGTTGTGAAGATCAGGGCTACGATTTCCGCCGCTAGAAACGGCAGCACCGCTTTGCTCAACCTCCCCCCATCGATTCTGGAAAACGTAGAAGCCGCGAACTGGTTAACGCCCACTGGCGGCGTAATCTGTCCGATGGCCAGGCTGACGGTCAGGACGATGCCGAAATGCACAGGATCGCCCAAGCCGAAGGCGAAAATGGCCGCTATCGCCGGCAATCCTAAAGCGAAGGCCGTGGGAACTTCTAAAAGCAGTAAACAATAAAAAGACCGAATAGCAGCTGAGCCGCCGCCGTTACGCTCATTCCTCATTCGTCCATCCCGTGCGAGAGGGGGATTTGATGTTCCTTCATTTTGCGGTAGAGAGTACGGGGGCTGAAGCCGAGAATTTTAGCCGCCGCTTCCTTGTCTCCCTGCGTCATTTCCAGCGTCCGCATCAGGATGACGCCTTCTGATTGGCTGGCGGAAAAACCGAGCGGAATCACGATCTTGTCGGGAGTATGCCGATGGCTCTCCTGCAGCAGTTCGGGAAGATCGGTTAATAAAACGCGGTCTCCATGCGCCATGATAACCCCGTGCTCGATGGCGTTTTCCAATTCGCGCACGTTTCCCGGCCAGTAATACCGTTCGAGCGCTTCCAGTGCGTTTTGACCCAAGCCGCGTACGTTTTTGGCGTTTTTCTTGGCGTATTTTTCGATGAAGTGCTGCGCCAGCAGCGGGATGTCGCCCGAGCGTTCCCGCAACGGCGGCAGCCGCAGATGAAAAACGTTGATGCGGTAGAGAAGATCGTCGCGGAATTTCCGCTCTTTCACCAATTCCTGCAAATCCCGGTTGGTGGCGGCGATGACGCGAACGTTGACGCGAATCGGCTTGCTGTCGCCGACGCGGTTGAATTCCCCCTCCTGCAAAACCCGCAGCAGCCGCACCTGCGCCGAGAGGCTCATCTCTCCGATTTCGTCAAGAAAAATCGTTCCCCCGTCGGCGGCTTCAAACCGTCCTTCGTGATCTCGGTAAGCGTTGGTGAAAGCGCCCTTCACGTGGCCGAACAACTCCGACTCCAACAGCGTTTCCGGCAAGGCGCCGCAATTGACCCGGATCATCTCCTTGTCCGCCCGCGCGCTCAACGCGTGGATCACCTCGGCGATCATCTCTTTGCCCGTCCCCGTCTCCCCCGTAATCAGCGCCGTGGCGCTGCTGGGAGCGATATGCTCCACCTGGGCGATGATGCTTCGCATAGCCGCGCTTTTGCCGATGATGACGTTCTTGGTTTGATAATCCTTCAGCCGATGCTTTAACTCTTGCACTTCCACCAGCATTTCATGCGAAGCCAGCGCTTTTTCCACGTAAACCTGCAATTCGGCCAGCCGGACGGGCTTGGTTAGATAATGAAATACCCCCGCCTTCATCGCCTCCACCGCGTTGTCGATCGATCCGTAGCCGGTGATCATAATGACGGGAATGTTGGGATCGATCGACTTGACGCTGCGCACGAAGGTTACGCCGTCGAAGCCCGGCATAACCATGTCGGTCAGTATCAAATCGAACCGCTGCTCGTGGATGCGGTTAAGCGCCTGATCGCCGCTGAGAGCGATGCGGCATTGATACCCTTGACTGGCCAATACGCGGGCCAGCGTGCTCGCCATCGGCTCGTCGTCATCGACGATCAGAATCAGCGCTCCTTTGTGCTGGGAAACGGAATCCGTTTCGTTCATATCTCCTCATCCCCCTGGGGTAAATGGATTATCACCGTCGCGCCTTTTCCCTCCACGCTTTCGATCGCTACCGAGCCGCCGTGCGCTTCCACGATTTCCCGCACCAGGTAGAGTCCCAATCCCGTGCCGCCTGGTTTATTGGTGTAAAAGGCGGAAAACAGGCGGTTGATTTGATGGGCGGGTATTCCGATACCCGTATCGTGGAAAGCGATTTCCATCTGCTCCTTTTTCTTCTTGGCGACGATGGTGATGATTCCCTTTTTCTTCATCGAGTATTGCGAGTTCTCGAACAAGTTGAGAAAAACCCGCTGAAATTGCTCGGCGTCGATAAGAACGTAGGCGTCCTCGTCATGGACGTTGAGATAGAAAAGAATGTCTTTCTCCGGACGCCGCGAAGAGAGCTCGCTTAGTATTTTTTCCAAATACGATTTCAGATGGACGCGCGACTTGTTCGGCTGCTTGATCCGCGACAACACCAGATAATGATCCACGATCTCGTTCAACCGCACCACTTCCCGCTGCAATCCCGAAATCAATTCGCTGATTTCGCTTTTAATGGCTTCGCGGTTACTTTCGTTTACCGCATCCAGCGTCTTCATGGCCCGGTCGTAGAGCAAATCCCCCGTCAGCGCCAAAACTCCCAGCGGCGTACGGATTTCATGGGCCACGCCGGCGGTGATTTTGGTCATGGCCGATAACTGCTCCATATTCTTTACTTTGTTGGCCAGCCGCCGGATTTCAGTCGTATCGCGCACGATCAGCGTCGAACCCACCTGCACTCCGTTCTTGTCCCGCAATAACGTCAGCGTAGCGTCAGCGAGGATAGTGCGTCCCTTTTTGTTGC
This sequence comes from Candidatus Omnitrophota bacterium, assembly GCA_040755155.1. Taxonomy (NCBI): domain Bacteria; kingdom Pseudomonadati; phylum Candidatus Omnitrophota; species Candidatus Omnitrophota bacterium. The sequence continues at coordinate 35,316 of JBFMBP010000108.1, forward strand.
GCCATTCCGATTCGTAGATCGTCGCCGATCCTTCTTCCTCCGCGTTTCTCTTCAATTGTTCGAAGATTACCGGCTGATGCAGCAGGTCCGCCAGCGATTTATCCAGAATTTCGGAAATTTTGTAGCCGAAAATCCGCTGCGCTCCCTGGCTCCAGGTGGATATCCGGTCTTGTTCGTCCAGACCGACGATGGCGTCTCCCGCCTCCGTCAAAATAAAGGAAAGCAGCCGGTCCTCCATCCATAATTTTTGCTCCAGCGATTTGCTGGCGTCGACTAGCTCGCTGGAGTAGCGCTTAATATAAGATTCCATAGCGATTTGGATATCCAAGTTGAACGCTTTCAATAACGTAATCTGCATCTTCTCCAATTTTTCGGGATCACCTCCGAACTTTTCCCGCAGCAGGGGAAAAATCAATCGGCAATAAACGCTGTAGGAGCCGATATACCAGCGCGGCTCCAATCCGATGCGTTCATGCGTCATGCCGATCTGCCGCCGTTTGTCGGCGTACGATTCGTCGAAAATGGCGTCGAATAGGTTCTGAAAATAGTCCAATTGCGCTTTCTTCAGTCGCTCGACCAAACCAGGATTCGCAAGATATTGTCGATAGATGTCGAAAGAGAGCAGCGAATCGTAAAACTTGGAAACGACTTCGGGCATCATGGGCGTTAAATAAGCCCCGATTTCGCGTAAAATTTTTTGGTCTTCTTCCGTAACATGAAGAAAAAAAAGGTCTTGCTTGCTTGACGGCAAAAAGGCCATGTCTTCTTGCGGTGCGGCGTTCATGGGTTTCCGCCTCTATTTAGCGATAGATAAATAATAAGACATCCAACAATCGTAGATTGTCAATATTGTCAAAGCAATAATGATAGTTCTTTTCTGTGGAAAGTCCTATAGGTTGATACTAGTGATTGGCAGGATTTGTTTGGATGGTTTGTCCAAAAAAAATGGGTTCTCGTTAGAGAACCCTTTTTTTAACGGGCAGGGTGGAATTAGGATGAATGAACAAAGATGCTGCGCCAACGAAGCAAAGCCGCGAGCGAAAATCAACGATGCTGGTCAATCTCGCGAATTCATCAGAATTGTTGAATGATTACTGTGACGAATATTTCCTTTTTCCGATTCAAGCCAAGGATGAAAACACAATCCACACTGTTGCCGATGAATCTCAATCGGCCCCTCTTTCCAAAACCAAGATGCCGTACATCGAAGATGGAATTGCCAGCGGATTATCGATGTCCATTCGGTTGCGATGCCAGGATGATGTTGCAAGATGCGATGCCTTGATGCCGTAACCTGATGCCGGACAAAGTTGCCAAATCCTGCTGCCGTACTGGATGCCGGAACAAGATGCCGTACTCGATGCTAAGCCATGATGCCATGCAAAATCCGCTTATTGCCGCTGCCGTACGCGATGCCGATTCGAAAAGGGGCCGCCGCAATTGTTTTTTGACTGCGATTTCTACTAACGCATTAATTATGCCAAAGTATGTATGCGAGGGAGAAAATGGGTAGAATAATTTTAAGTTTAATTATATCAAATAATTATAACACGTAATTTAGACCGATGAATTGAAAGGAAAATTTTCAATTATCGGTAAAACGATAAAATCTTGTCAATCTTGTCATTTTGGAGTAAAGGCGATGTCATGAAGGTCAAGATTGGCAAGTTTGCTAAACGCTACTCTCAATCTATCTATTTGTTAGAGACAGTATTTACTAAAATTTGAGGCTCTTGCAAAATTAATAAAATCCGCTTTTAAATTCTCCCCCCAAGCTTGGGGGGAGTTAGAGGGGGGTTGATTATGTTAGACTTAAAGCAACCCCCTCCTAACCTCCCCCAAGCTTGGGGGAGGAATTATGGAGTTTTGCAAGAGGCTCATTTGAGAGAAATCTCCGTTTATCGCATCTCCGAATCATGATATTATTCTTCAACTTTAGAGTCGCCCTTTTAATAACTCATGTTACGCGTGAGAAAAAGTATAGAAATCCATTATGAACGCCGTTTTGAATCACGAAAGCGCGAAATGAAAAAGAAAAACACGAAAAAAAACAGAAAAACAGTTGGCGTTAGGGATCGCGCCGTGAATAGGTTTTTTCCCGTGGAATCCAAAAGAATCCGTGATATCCGTGATTCGAAAATTTCGTGGAATTCGAGCCTTTTCGTGGTTTCGTCATTCAAAAACGCAAAAAAATGAAATCTATCCTGCTCTTATAAACGGTTCTTCTAATTGGTGTTGAAATACCAACGCCGAAAGCGAAAGAACATAGGCTGCGTAACAAGAGTTAAGTAAAAAAGCAATGAGCCGGAGCGCGTCTTTTTCGCTCCGGCTTTTTTATATCAGCGCTTCAGTAATACAGCCACATATCCACAACCGTATCTCCTTGGACCCCGGGAGTCGGCTTCGCCGTCTTCCAATTGGCGGGATTGTTGCCGGATTGGGCGGCGGAAATTCTTTGCAGGGATTCGCCCCCAGCTTCCGGCAGGCTAGGCCAGGGCGATTGCGTGAAATAAACGACTTCGTCCACAATGGCCCAGGAATCGGGTTGCCCTAACGCGTCGACGCTGAGAGGTTTTTCCAGGGATACTCTTTCGCCGATATTGGAAAGTTTTCCAGTATAAGGACCGGCGATGAGGATTCCCACCAAGTTGATATTGTATTTTTGTTTGAAGGCTTTGCGATCCGCTTCGTTTTGCGGATCGAAGTTGACGACCAGCAGGCGGCCTTGAGGCGGAATGGCGAGGTTGGGCGAAAACACAAAGGTTGCGCCGCCATCCAGACGCCAGGCGCCGTTTTTGTTTGCAAGAGAAATTTCCTTGTCCGTTGGATTCCTGATTTCCAAAAACTCGCCGATAGTATCTTCCGACGAAAGGGAGATAGGATGGCAGGCGATTTCGTCGATGACGGCGTGAAGAACGCCGCTCGCGTTGGCCTGGCCCATTGTAGGTTCCATGGCGTAAAGCCACGGCTCGCCATCAGCGAATCGTCCAATGGAGCGATCTTTCTCCTGAGCCTTGAAGCGTACGGCGTCTACGATGCGATCGACGCCCGCTTTGCCAGGAAGGTAGGAGAGGAATAACGTTTCGCCGTCCTTGCTGAGCGCGAAGCCTTGCGTAATAGGATTGTGGAATCCGGAAATTTCATCCGTCGTAAGAAAGCCGCGCGCCGCGATGTCGAGAGCGGAGAAAGCCCACTTTTTTAGATCGGCGCCGTCGTCGCTAAGATACCAGCCGTTCATGTTGACGGGCGCGTTGGAGGCGTTGTAGAGTTCGATCCAGTCGTTGGAATCGTAATCCGGATGGGCGGGATCGCTGTAATCCGTATTCGCCATGATCTCATTCATAACAATATTAGCTATAGGCGCAGCGTCCGCTTGGCCGGGCGAGCCGCCGATATAACTGCTGGCGCGCCAATTGCCGCCGTAATCCAGCGAACCGGCGCTCTCGTTGGCGATGGCCGAGTCCAAGGGAACCAGGGAATGCCCAACGCCGTCGGCCTGCGCAGGCCAGCCGCGTCCATCATTATAATTAAAAGAGGTAAGCGATGTATTCGATGGAAGATGTTCCAAGGCGATGCGCTCGCCCGAGTTGGATAATTTTCCCGTATTAGGACCGAACAGCAGCGTGGAGTCGTCCAAACCGTAATGAGCGCGGAAAGCCGCTGCACTGGTATCGGAACAGAATAATAACAGAAACTGATTCGGCGCCAGCGTCGTCCCCACAGGGAAGGCGTATTCCACGCCATTGGTGAAAGCGGCGCCGGAGAGATTCAACTCGGCGGTGGGATGGGTGTTTTGCAGCTCGATAAATTCGAACGCACCATCGCCGCCAGGATTGTACATCAGTTCCGTTACGCGGAGATTTTGCTGCAACTGGGCGATTTCGGTAGTGGAAAGTTCGGCCATAAAATCGGCTTCGTTCATCGCGCTCCAAACGCCGCCGTCGAGAACGCGCGCTTTGACCTTGACGCTGCCGTTGAGCGTAATAGGACCAGCGTAGTGCAGCGCCTTGGCTTCGTTGACGGCGCCGCCGGGCAGACGGGGATCGGAGCCGTCGAGCGTATAATAAATCGGCCCGCTCGCATCGCTGGAAAACGGCATCGTTGCTTCGAGGGAGAGACCGAAGACGACGTCGCTGCTGGTAGCGTTGACTTGATGCGCTTCCACAGCGATAACGTTATCGCCCGCTTTCAGAAGATTGGCGGGAATGTCGAACGGTCCTTCGATTGCGGCGTCGGACACGGTACTGTTGGCAAAATCCGAATAACTGACATTTCCATCCGCCATGCGCAGCCGCAAAATTTCCGAACCGTTCAAGTAAACTACGGCGCCGTCGTCGAGGATCGTTTGCATTTGCAGGGAAGCGTTCGTCAAATCGGTTCCGGGAGCGATGGTGAAATGTTTGCGGAAATAGAAAGTCGGCGGACCTAATGTCAGCGGCGTATTTTTGGCGGCGGACAATTCCGCCGTTTCCACATACAACAACGCCTTGCCGGATGTCCATCGTTCATCATTAAAGTTCGGCGTTTTCCAGTCGGCGCCGAGGTCCGTTCCCGATTGCTCGTATTTCCAGATATCATCCATAGCGATGAAAGTTTGCGTTTGCGTTCCCATGCTTTTTCCACCCATGATGAGTTGGAAGCCGGGCTGAATTTCGCCGCCTTGTTGGTTGAAGACGGGAGCGTCGATGGCTGGAAAGAGTTTGGCGCTGATCAATTGCTGTAAAACGATTTGCGTACGCACAGGCAAGTAAGTCGTTAAAATCCGGTTGACTTCGGGCAGCCAGGCATTATCGCGGGTGCGGGGAGTGCTGTAGTTTTTGTCTCCCCAGCGGGCGGATTCCCCGACAATGGCGCGGTCGATAGTATCGGCTAATTGCTGGTAGCGGGCGATGGATTTTTCCGGCGTCAAGGCGCCGTCATAGAAGAAATGCTTTTGGACATGATCGGCGAATTTCATCAGGAATTCGGGATTGACGCGCAGTTTTTGCATAACAAAAGCGGGATTGTCTTGGCCGTAATGGAAAGTAACTACGTTGCGGTTGCTCTCTTCCAGCGTCCATTCGGAATCCCAACAGAAGAAGCGAAAACCTTCCGTCAAAGTGCGGCGGAAGTCGGAGTAAAAATTCCACGGCGTGCCGCCGCCGCCGATCACCGTAGGAGCGTCGCGGTTTCCCGTATAATAAATCGTCAGCATATAATCGATGAGGTTGGGGATATTGACGTATTTTTGGATTTCTCGATATCGTTCGAGCGTATGGAGATCGCGGCTGTTCGCCAGCGTCATTAGCGTATTCCAACCGTTCTTGTTTCCCGCTTTCGCTTGCGTGGCGTTGATTCCCCGCGTTCCGCCGGTAACGCAGTCCCATTCATCCTTTGGCCCGCCTAGATGATCGGAGGAGAAGGCGTCGTCGGGGCGTTCGCAGATGTTGTAGAGTCCCCAATAGAGTCCATTCAGATAGAGATGGACAAAGGTTCCATGCGAAGCGGGTTGGCCCAGCGCCAATTGAGTGCGGCGGGAAAATTCGTCGCGCAGGTATTCGGCGCGGCCGATGCTGCTGCCAAAGCCGCCTTCGTGGGAATGCCAGGAATAATTGTAACTCCCGCGCAGAGTCAGAGTGTCGAATTGATCGACGTTCGAATCGCTGAAAAGCGGATAGTTCAGTTTGGGATCGCCGTATTCGTTTTTAAACAATAAACGAAAGGAATATTTCAAATTGGAAGCGGAACGGCTGTAGCCGCCTTGAATGCGGACGCCGTTATTGATGTGAAAGCCCGGAGTTCCATCGGGAAAAATCAATTCCGTGGAGCCGGGGCGTTCCCATTGGGCGCCTTTGATTTCGGGATGGGAATAGATGCCGTTTCTGGTTCCGAACAAATCGTCCATCGTCATGACGAGGGAAAGCGTAGGAATCGATTTAAGATCGTTCTTGATCGTGTTCTTATAGAGCGCGCTATTGACGACGTCGGGATCCATATCGTAATCGCCATTGACGCTGCCCCAGCGCGTGGGGAAATCGCTGGGCCGAGTTTGGCGAATCACGCTATCGAGAAAAATATACGTCTGCGTATCGACGTTAGAAGGTTGATATTCCGGTTTGAAAGCCGCTGCTCTCAGAGGAGTAGTCTTCGAAATCGCGATGGGGCCGTTATAAATTAAGCCGGTTGTCGCCGAAGGAACGTCGCCGTTGGTGGTATAGCGTATCTCGGCGTCTGGAGTATCGGTAGTAATCGTCAATTCGAAGGGAGCGTCGTAGAAGCCGCGATTTTGGCTGAATTTCGTATCGGCGACGAAACCCAATACGCCGTCCTTATTCGCCGTTCCCGGCGTGGATTTGAGAAAGTACCGTTTATCGTCGCCTTGGGGAGAAAGGCCATAGGATGCATCGGTTCGTTGAGCGGGATATGACGGCGCGAAGGCATGATGAACCGTTTGACCGTCCGGTTCGACGAGAGCGAGGTATCCGCTTTCCGGCTTCAACTGGAAATTGGCGTGCAGCGAGATTTCCCGGTTGACGGCGACGGCGCGGTTCTTGCCGGAGGCGAATACGATAAGAAATCGGCTGGGAGACAAAATGGCGCTGGGAAAAGTCCATAACGATAAATTCTGGGGATTGTCGGATAAATGCCAGCCTTTGAGGTCGATCGGCGAATCGCTGGCATTGAAGATTTCGATCCAGTCGGAATACTCGCCGTCTTCATCAGTCAGAGTACTTTGATTATCCGCCATGAATTCCGTGATTTGCAGTATGGGCGCGGAACTGGATTCGTTCGCCAACGCGCCCAACGCAATGGATATAATGAGTAGATTTCCCAAGAATGATGGAAGCAGGCTCAAAAATGATTTTTTCAACGCAAATCCCCTTTTCAATAACATGGGTATGACCATGCAGGGCGTTTCGTTAAGAATAAATGGAAAACAAAATTCCATTTTCTCTCGCGAACGCTGGCAGGACTGTATAGATTATAATATATTGCTCTAGGAGTAAATCGTAACAAAAATCTAACAATTCTCTAAATTTTTCTGGGAGAAAAACAATGTCCGCCTCGGATTCGATTTCCTTTCGCGTGCGAATAATGAAGCCAGAGGATTTTCCCCGCTGCCATTGGCTGCGCCAGCAAGTGGGTTGGAATCAGACGCTGGCGGATTGGCGCCGTTTTTTGGGATACGATCCGGAAGGGTGTTTCGTCGCCGAGAAGGAAGGCCTTGTCGTTGGAACGGTTTGCACGATTCCCTACGAACGGAAATTCGGTTGGGTGGCGATGGTGATCGTCGATCCCGCCCAGCAGCGGCAAGGGATCGGGACGTTTCTTTTAAACGCGGGCATCGAACATCTGGAAGCCCAAGGATTAACGGTCAAACTGGACGCGACGCCGCAAGGAAAACTGCTCTACGACACCCTCGGCTTCACGGACGAATACGGCGCAGCGCGCTACGAAGCGGGGCGGATCGATGCGCCTGTTGAAGATCAGGGTTGCGAGGAACTGACGCTGGACGATTTGGAAGAGTTGGAAGCGTTCGACAAGCCAATCTTCGGCGCCTCGCGCCTGCCGGTGCTGCGCTCGTATCTGGAAATCGATCCGAAACTAGGTTTTTGCCGCCGAGAGAATGGGCGTCTGACAGGCTATATCCTGGCGCGGGAAGGCAGCAACGCCTTTCATATTGGTCCCTGGACGGCAACGAATGCGGACTGCGCCAAGCGTCTGCTGTTCGCCATGCTCCAACGCCGCCAGCCGGAACGGACGTTCATCGATATCGTAGAGCCGAACCTCCATGTCATCCCCATGCTGGAATCGCTGGGCTTCGTCTTCCAACGCCCCTTCATCCGCATGTTCAAAGGCCTCAACCACCACCCCGGCCAGCCGGAATTCGTCTACGGCATGAGCGGCCCGGAATTGGGGTGAGAGGGAGAATGATAAATGATGAATGATGAATGATGAATGATGAACTCGCGTTGCGCGTCTGGCAGGACGACAGGCGGCAAGGGCAAAGTTGTTTTTGCTCTTGAATAAAGAAGTAAGTAATCAAGGAGAGACAAGATTTACCCTCGTATCGTCAAGGGCAGATAAAACAGCATCTCTTGATAACTTACATAAAACCTTGCCCTTGCCACCCCGCCAGTTGCTCATACCGTTTCTTTTGCCGGAAGAAAAAAGACTATGGCCTATTCTTCAAAGACAAATCCTTTTTAATGCCCATAAAAGCGGCTTCTTCCAAATCGATTCGCTCTTGGATGACGCGAGTTAGCCATTCTTCTACGTTTTTAGCTCGGTGCAATTGGGATAGAAAGGCGGCGCGAGCGGCTAGACGGGCAGGCAGCGGCAAAGAGATGGGCTTCGAACGACGAACGCGAACGGGCTTTTCCCAAGCGTCATCGTTATCCGCCTGTTCCGTTACGATCCGGTCGATTTCTTGTTCGGAAAGATTCTTCTTGGATTTGTCTATTTTATTCATAGTTCCCATCCGGTAATGATGCGGACGATGTCTCCCGGCTTGAGTTGGAAGATGATTTTAAGCCTCCGGCCGCCAATGGTAACGCCAATCAACTGATAACGATCGCGATAGGATTTATTACGCCGTATTTCAAAATCGGAAAAAAAACATTCAACCGCTTCGATAAAAGCTATGCGATGAGCGGCGAGTTTATCGCTTTCAAAATCATATTCAAAATCAACAGGAGTAAATCGATGCCAGTCGGTCAAATTCTATTGTACTCCTAAATCGAGGTTTTGAGTCGATTAATACCTAAACTTCGGCGATGACAGATATTTGAATGGCAGCTGGTTTCTATTTCTAAATAGATAGCCCATTTTTAACAAATAATAAAGGTTTTTTTGATGTCAACAAAGAAGAATAACCGCCGCGTCTATATAATTCATTCAGAAGCGTAGGGCAGGCTTAAAGCGAAGCGCAGCTCGCTATTCCCCTTCATCAATCATCGCTCGTCATTCATCATTCATCATTCATCATTCATCATTCAATTAGGAGACGACATGAATCCATCCAATACCCTTCTCAAGACGCTTTCGACGATCAGCGATTACGTGTGGGGAACGCCGATGATTGTTCTGCTATTGGGAACCGGCGTTTTTCTTACGCTTCGTCTGGGTTTCTTGCAAATCACCCATCTGCCAAGGGCGCTTAAACTGGCGTTCAGCCGGTCGGACGAGGATGCGCAAGGGGATATTTCCCATTTCAAGGCGCTGATGACGGCCTTGGCGGCCACGATCGGCATCGGCAACATCGTAGGCGTCGCCTCCGCCATCGCCGCCGGCGGGCCGGGAGCGCTGTTTTGGATGTGGGTTACGGCGTTGTTCGGCATGGCCACGAAATACAGCGAAGCCATCTTGGCGGTGAAATACCGCATAGTAGACGAAAAGGGGGAAATGGTTGGAGGCCCCATGTTCGCTCTGGAACGGGGATTGGGAATGAAATGGCTGGGCGTTCTTTTCGCCATTTTTGGAAGCATCGCCGCATTCGGCATCGGCAACATGGCGCAGGCCAACGCCGTCGCCGCCGCCATCCATGACTCTTTTAACGTCTCTCATTGGTTCACGGGGATCGTCATGGTGATTCTTACCGCCGCCGTCATCCTCGGCGGCATCAAGCGCATTGGCGAGACCTCCGCCATTATCGTTCCCTTCATGGCGGTTTTTTATATTATTACGGCGGCGGTTATTCTTATTATTAACGCGAAAGACGTCCCTCACGCTTTGGCATTAGTTTTTACACATGCGTTCACGCCCACGGCGGCCGTTGGCGGCTTCATGGGCGCCTTAGTGAAAAATACCATTCAGTCCGGCGTCAGCCGTGGACTATTTTCCAACGAGTCGGGCTTGGGCAGCGCCCCCATCGCCGCCGCCGCCGCCAAGACGAAATCGCCCAAGCGACAGGCTCTGGTTTCCATGACGGGTACTTTTCTGGATACTATCGTCGTTTGCACTATGACAGGACTGGTCATCATCGCCACCGGCGTCTGGACGAGCGGCGAAAATCCCGCCCTGCTGACGGCGATGGCCTTCGAGCATGGTTTTCCGGGAACGTCAGGCGATATCGTCGTTACCATCGGTTTGATCTTCTTCGCCTATTCCACCATTTTGGGTTGGAGTTATTACGGCGAGAAATGCGTAGAGTATCTCTTTGGCGTGAAAGCGGTTTTTCCCTATCGTTTGGTTTGGGTCGTCTTCGTCATGATTGGATCGTTGACGAAGATCGATATCGTCTGGGTATTTTCCGATATCATGAACGCTCTGATGGCGATTCCCAACTTGATCGCCCTCATCTTCCTCTCCGGCGTCATCGTCGAGGAAACGCGGCGGATGGAGTAGGCGAAAACCTCATAAGAAAAAATTTACAATCGTAGGATGGGTCACATCGTTTGACCCATCAATTACTCTGTCTCATAATTATCGATGGGTCAAAAATCGCGACCCATCCTACTTTTCTTCGTGCGATTTTTTCCGCTTCGTGACGCTCCCTCTATCAGTAAATTCATATTTTAAAAATATTTCAAAATGAATTTCGTAAATTCTTCTTTCAGATAATTTTTAAAATTCCCTGGAGGTGTAGAATCTATAACCGTGATGAATTGTTGAGCGATTTGCTTCTGATTCACACCCTTTTTCTCCCAGATTTCTTTCAAAACAAGAAATGTCCCCGTTATAGCTTCAGGATATGTGGATTCATTCAATATCCTCAAAAGAATTGATTCGGCTTCATCTGTTTTCCCTTCAAATCGAAATATCAGAGATGCATAGGAACGAGCGGATTGTACGGAAGCCAGATTTTTTGGAAAATATTCATCGTATAAACGTTTGTATATCTTCTTGGCTTCGTTCGTTTTTCCATCACTAAAAAGACTATGGGCATGCATTTCATAAACACTGGATATTTTATCTTGATCCATTTCCTTTCGAATCGAATCGTTCTTTATAATTTCACTGTTCATAATTCCATTTGTTATATATTGTACTTTAACTAATGAATCATAATCTTTCTCCATTTCATAAATGAATTCGAGAATTTTGTTCAATGGATGTTGGTATCCATAGAGATTCTTTTTCCCAAAGAATCTATTGTAATTTTTAATATATTCGATGAGAAAGGATTCAATTTTTTCCAGG
>JBFMBP010000109.1 GCA_040755155.1 Candidatus Omnitrophota bacterium
TTGCAAAATTAATTCAGTGTATACATAACAAACGGCGAAAAAGAAAACCGTAACCATCTATAAATCAATTGGTTACGGCTCTCTATCGATTCTGAAACTTCAGTCTTATAATAAACTCACGCTAGCTACCGTTAGCAAATCGCGCCTTTTTAAACGCGCTGGTTCTCTTTCGGAAGAAGATATGCTCCAAATTGCCGAGGCTATAAAAGTACAATTGGATATCTAAATTTTATTGGTTTCGCTCTCTCTTTATTTCAAAAACAACCAATCTGAAACAGCCGTACAATCAAACGGAATGTACTGATTTTGCGGCGAGAAGGCGAAGCCGTAATCCAGTTCTTCCGTATCGCCCGTTATCTCTCCCAAATAATCAATTTGAATGATTGCGGGTTCGCCGAGACGGGTGCGCAGCGTTAGGACATCGCTCCAGTCTCCGCAATCCAGCTCGTTGCAGCGGACATCCACGCCAAAGGCGATTTCGCTGGTTGGGCTGGCGCCCGTCCCTATATTCTCCGCCAAACTAACGATGTTTGACAATCGATTCCAAGAGCCATCGATCCATCTGATGCGATTTTCTTGAGGAATCGCCAGTTCCATCATTTGGTTATGAGAACAATCGATCCGCATCCATTCTTGGCCTTGAGGAAAGATCAATTGCGTCAATTGATTGTTTTGACATTGCGCATCGACAAGTAAGGGATTGTTGGATAGATTTAAACTCTGCAATAGGTTTTTACGGCAATCCAGAATATTGAGAAGAACATTTTTCGTTAGATCCAATTCCGTCAACCGATTGCAGCTGCATGATAGTTCCATCAATTTCGGATTGTTCGCAAGATTCAATTTCGACAGTCCCGAATTGGAGCACGCGAGTTTTTCCAAAGCGGGATTATGGGTAACATCCAGGTTCGTTAATGGACTACCGGAACATTCTAAAAGCATCAAATTAGGATTGGCGGAAACGTTGAGATTCGTCAAAGCATTGGAACGGCAATCCAATTTTTTCAAGGCGGGATTTTGCGAAAAATCCAATTTCGCCAGCGGATTGCTGGAGCACCATACTCCTTCCAACAATGGATTATGGGAGAGATCGAGTTCGGAGATTCGGTTGACGAAACATTGGAGAGTCTTCAAATTACTCGTCTTCGACAAATCCAATTTGGCAATTTGGTTGTCGGCGCATTGGAGATCGGTTAGGGAGACGTTGCGGGAAATATCCAATTCGGCGATTTTGTTGCCGTAACAGTTCAATTTTTTCAGAGCCGGATTGTAGGAGAGGTATAAAAACGTCAGTCGGTTCCAATAGACTTGCAGCTCTTCCAAAGCGGTATTTTCGTAAACGGACAAGCTGGTCAACTTGTTATTGCCGCAATTGAGAATTGTCAATTTCTTGTTTTGCAATACGTTCAGCGCCGCTAGAGAATTGTTGCTGCAATCGAGTCCGGTGATGCTCGTAAAATACTCCAAACCGGTCATATCAGCGATTTGGGAGTTGGCGCAATCTAAAAATCCCGTCTTCGCTGAAGCGTCCGAAGCCGTAAATTCGCCGCTGGCGCCAACGCCCATAAAGGCCGCGACCGCCGCGCGAAAATTGGGATCGGGGAAATATTCTGCCGTGTTGATATTGACGCATCCGAAAGGATCGTAGCCTTTTTGAGGCGTATAGGCGAAGCCGGAAACCAGGTTGGGGATGCCTTCGGAATTAGGACGCGAATCCGTTAGCGGAGGCTCCTCCCCTCGTTGGCGTTTTTTTTCGATGATGTAGGTATAGACCGGCGGTCCAACGCGATTAATGAGAGTTTGAATATCTTGCCAGTCGCCGCAATCGAGGCGGTTATCGCTGACGTCTACGATATCGTCTTTTCCAAAATAAGGATTCGCCGCCAGAGAAGCGATATTCGTCAATTGGTTGCCCGAGCACAATAAAACATGGAAAGGAGTCTGAATCGATACGAACAACGAAGTCATTTTATTTCCGCGGCATGTAAGCCACGCGAGCTCATGATTGTTCGACGCATCCAATTGCGCCAAAGCGTTTCCATCGCAGAAAAACTGCTGCAATCGCGGATTGTTAGAGAGATTGATATAGGTCAATTTGTTGCGTCCGTCGGAGTTGCAACTTAGAATTTTCAATTTGGAGCAACGGCTGACATCGATGCTGCTCAAAGCGTTAAAACCGCAGTAGATTTTCTCCAACGCGAGATTGCTGGAGAAATCCAAAGAGGCCATATCGTTAAATTGGCCTTCGAAGCCAGTAATGGACGTAAAATACTCCAATCCCGCCGCACTTTTTATTTGGCGATATTCGCAATTGAAGACGCCGGTTTTTCTCACCGCTTCTTCCGCCGTAAATCCGCCGCTGGAAGCAACGCCCATGAATGCTTCCGCCGCCGCGCGGAAATTGGGATCGGGGAAATTTTCCGGCGTATTGATGTTTTGGGCGTAAAGACGAATCGGCGAATAGACTAGAATGAAAAAAAAGAGCATACGCAAGCGCATCATTTTGAAGCCCCCCCTGCCAAGATTATTCTCTATGCCTATTTTTATCATAGAACCATAATTTTGACAACAGAAAAAAAAACCGCTTTCCGCTGGCCGTCAATCAGCAGCATCTCGAAAGTAGAATTTTTCGCCGAGGTAGGTTTCGCGTACGATGGGATCGTCGATCAAATCTTCCGCTTTGCCTTGGGTGAGGATGACGCCTTGGTGCATGATGTAGGCGCGGTCGGTGACTTCGAGGGTTTCGCGGACGCTGTGATCGGTGATGAGAACGCCGATTTTGCGCTTTTTTAATTGGAGGATAATCTCTTGGAGTTCGGCTACGGCGATGGGATCGACGCCGGAGAACGGCTCGTCCAGCAGCAGGATGCGCGGGCGGGCCGCTAAAGCGCGGCAGATTTCCAGGCGCCGCTTTTCGCCGCCGGAGAGCGTTTCCGCCTTTTGTCCGGCGAGATGGCTCAATTCCGCTTCGTTCAGCAGCTGCGCGCAGCGCCCATAACGTTCGATGGCCGTCATGGGCATATTTTCCAATACGACCATAATATTTTGTTCTACAGTGAGGCGGCGGAAGATGGATGGTTCCTGGGAAAGGTAGCCTACCCCCTGGCGCGCGCGTTGGGAGAGCGGCTTGCGGGTGATGTCGGAACCGTCAAGGAGAATGCTTCCCTCATCGGGGCGCACGATGCCCATAATCATGCCGAAGGTCGTGGTTTTGCCTGCTCCGTTGGGGCCGAGAAGACCGACGATTTCGTGGCGGGAGACTTCGATGGAAACGTCGTTAACGACGGTTTTCGCGCCGTAGATTTTCTTTAAATGATGGGCTTCAAGCGTCGCCATGAGATCCTCCCATACCAACATCTTTCTTCGCCCGCGAGGTCTTATGCGCCGCTACGCCCATATAGGGGGCGAAGTTTGGCGTAAGGGCGGCGGCGAATTTGTTCTTCAGGCTCATGGCGTGCGCCGCCTGGTCGATGGCGAATCCCCGGCGGCGCAGATGGCGCGTCAGGTCGAGGGGACAGGCGAGATAGACGCTGTCGGCGTCGCCGCCGATGCGGCTGCCGCTCAAGTCGGGTTCGCGGTAGAGAAAATGCGGGCGCAAGGAAATTTTTTTCCATAAAGATAACAGCAGGTTGCGCCAGAACCAGCGCCAGGCTTGAGGGATGGTTTCCGCGAAGACGGGCCGTCCCTCGCCGCCGAAACTCATCCGTAATAGATCGAACGCAGGCAAATAGGGCGAAAGAAGATTCGGTGAATGGATGACGATATGGCCGCGAATTTTGAGTACGCGGGCGATTTCATCCAAACAAGCGGGAACATTGGGGACGTGTTCGATAAATTCGAAAGCAACGACGGCGTCGAAGGTCTCGTCGGGGAAGGGAAGGCGAAGAGCGTCGGAAGCGGCCAGAACGGTTTCGGGATGGAAGCGCTTCTCTTCCGAAAGAAAGAGAGGAGAGAGATCGACGCCCACAGCCTCATAGTCCATTTGGCTAAGCAGCCGGGTAGAGAGCGCCGTGCCGCAGCCGATATCCAAAATCCGCGCCGGAGGACGCGCGTAGCGCCCGACGAGAATCAAAAACGGTTCGAGAAATTTCTCGCCGTGCGTGAGCAGATCGTCGCGATAGGCGCCGCTGGTGCGGTAATATTCCCGCAGACGTTCTGCTACGGTTTTGTCCGGCAAAGAGTGCGTCATGGTTCTTACGCCTTTACGATGCGTTCGCGGTGACGCTGGACGCCGCGCGTCGCATTGCGAGTGTCCACGACGATTCTAGCGTTGTCGACAATCCATTGATAATCGATATTGCTATGATCGGTCAGAATCATGACGGCGTCGCGGCTCTGGAGCGTTTCTTCCGTTAATGGAATTGACGCCAGTCCCAAATCGCCGCGCCGCGTTTTGGGATAAATGGGGATGTAGGGATCGTGGTAACTGACATCCATGCCCCATTCGCGCAGATGCTCCACGACTTTCAGCGCCGGAGATTCGCGCACGTCGTCCACGTCGCGCTTGTAGGCCACGCCTAACACCAGGATTTTGGCGCCCTTCACCGGCTTGCCCAAGGCGGAGATGGCTTCGACGGCTTTCATAGCCACGAAGCGGGGCATTCCCGTATTGACCTCGCCCGCCAGTTCGATAAAGCGGGTGGAGAAGCCGCACTCGCGGGCTTTCCAGGTCAGGTAGAAGGGATCGATGGGAATGCAGTGCCCGCCGAGGCCGGGGCCGGGGTAGAAGGGCTGATAGCCGAAGGGCTTGGTGGCGGCGGCGTCGATGACTTCCCATATATCCAGATTCATGCGGTCGCAGAGCATCTTCAACTCATTGACTAGGGCGATATTGACGGCGCGGTAGATGTTTTCCAGCAATTTCGTCAATTCCGCCGCCTGCGTCGACGAGACGGTAATCACGCGGTCGAACAGGCAGCGGTAAAGGGCCGTTCCCGCTTCCAGGCAGGCGGGAGTGCTGCCGCCGAAAACCTTGGGAATGGTGCGGGTGGTAAAATCTTTGCGGCCGGGGTCTTCGCGTTCGGGAGAATAGGCGAGAAAGTAATCCAAGCCGGTATGAAGTCCCGTCTTTTCCAGGCGGGGACGGATGCGTTCTTCCGTCGTTCCGGGATAGGTAGTGCTTTCCAGAACGATCAATTGGCCGGGGCGCAGATTCTCGGCGATGGCCTCGGCGGTGGCGTCCACGGCGGAAAGATCGGGTTCGCGGTATTCGTTCAAGGGAGTGGGAACGCAGATGATGATGGCGTCCGCCTCCGGCAGCCGGGAATAATCCGCCGTTGCTTCGAAACGGCCGCCCTTCTCCAAATCCTGGATCAGCGAAGAGGGAATGTGATGGATATAGGAGCGGCCTTGCTTCAAATGCTCCACCTTGCGGGCGTCGATATCGAAGCCGATGGTCTTGAAGCCGGAGCGGACGGTTTCGATTACGATCGGCAGACCTACATAACCCAATCCAATCACTCCAACTACGGCTTCCCGCTTTTCGATTTTGCCGATCAACCGTTGTTTCATCGATGAGATCTTTCCATTATCATCAAAAAATATTCAAAAAAAGGAATCATGAATTATTGGTTCTCCCGTCTTACGGCGCAAGCCTAAGAACTGTTTTAATTTCGGGTTTTTCGATTCAACCTATTTCGCGAAGAAGAAAGAAGCGTACAATATTCCTCTATAGATTATTAACTCCTGTTGCGTGCGATTAGAAGTCGAAGAGGTTTATTATGATCGCCGTTTCGAATCACGAAGGCGCGAAATAAAAAAGAAAAACACGAAAAAAAAGAAAAAAGTTGGCGGAAGGAATCGCGTTGTAAAAAGGCTTTTTTCCATGAAATCCAAAAGAATCCTTGATATCCGTGATTCATTACGATAGACAAAATAAATTCATCATCTTGTTTATCGCGCGCAACATGATTTATTAAATACGCAACAACACGTTTTGGAAATCTGGACGATGAATAAGAAAACCTCGGACGACGGACGAAAGATTCTCGCTTCCAACCGCAAAGCCCGCCATCTTTATCATATCCTGGAAACAGCTCAGGCGGGAATCGTTCTGCAGGGGACGGAAGTCAAATCGCTGCGCGGCGGCCATGCGAACCTGAAAGACAGCTACGCCGTGATCGACGGCGGGGAAATTTTTCTGTTGGAGTGCCATATCGACGAATATACTCACGGCAACCGGGCCAACCACAATCCCACCCGCAAGCGCAAATTGCTAATGCATAAAAGAGAAATCCAGCGCCTGTTCGGTAAAATTCAAGGTAAAGGCTTTACGCTTGTGCCCTTGAGCCTTTATCTTGTTCGGGGAAAGGTGAAGGTGGATATCGCTTTGGCGCGGGGCAAGAAATTGTACGACAAGCGCGATGACATCAAGCAGCGCGACCTCGACCGCGACATGCAGCGGGAACAATCGGGCAAGCATTATTAATTCGCCGACATGAAGTATCCACGATTTTACGCCCCCGTTACGGCTTCCTATCTCGCTTACGCTTACCTTCAACTTGTTGGACGCACCAACCGAGTGGAATACGCCGGGCGCAATATTTATGAAGAATTGCGGCAGGGGAAGGGGCCTTATATCTTCGCCTTTTGGCACAATCGCCTTCTGCTTCCCCTTTATATTTTCCGAGGAACGAATGTCGCCACGATGGTCAGCCAAAGCCGGGATGGGGAATATATCGCCCAAGTCATGTTGCGCTGCGGCTTGAAGATTAGCCGAGGTTCCGCATCGCGTCACGGAGCGGAAGGACTGCTGGGTCTGCTTCGGCATCTCCGGCAGGGAACCAGCGCGGCAATAACGCCCGATGGCCCGCTCGGTCCCTGCGAAATAGCGCTACCTGGCATCATCCAGCTGGCGAAACTTTCCGGAATCCCCATCACGCCCGTCTCATTCGCCTGTACGCGATATAAACGCATGAAGAGTTGGGACCGCATGGTGGTTCCGTTTCCGTTCGGAAAAATCCGCTGTGTTTTGGGCGAGGAAATCGCCGTGGCGCGCCAAGCGTCGAAAGAGGAAATGAAACAAAAAAGGGCGGCGCTAGAAGAAGAGATGCGAAGGATTACGGCGATCGCAGAAGCGGTTGAAGACAAGACAATTTATTAGTGTAAATAAGCGGTTTTTGTTATTTATGAATGATATTGTCCTTAACGATAGGCTCCGCCTCTAGCTGTTATCGCATCAATCCAAACCATTTTATTTTCCCAATCGATTTGAAAAATAATCCTCCATTTTCCCATGCGATATCTTAACTTGCCTGAGTAGCGGCCGCGTAAAGAACGAATGTTACGATGATGAAATGCGCCTTGTTCGAATTGTTCAAAAACTCGGTCAATCCGCTCGCGCAATTTGACATCGAGATGAAGGTATATAGATTCCGCTTGCGGCGTAAGTTTAATGTCATAGATTATGTTTAATTTCACGCCACGACCGTCCTTCTCCTTGGCTTGATTGAGCGATTCCTTCTTCGATATCTTTGCTCATAGCGGGATCGTTCATTAATTCCATCGTCGCTTCCCATTCCTCGCGGGATTTTAAATATTCGGCGTAATCCGCAACTTGTTCCAATTTCTTCAACGGTAGATTTGTAAGAATCAATCCCAATTTTTGTTGGATTTGTTTAATCGACTTTTCCATCGTAATCCTCTATTTGATAATGGATATGCTATAAAAGTATATCTTAATTGAAACTGCGAGAGTTATCGAGAAAGATAAAGCCGCGAGCGTCCATTGGCTTTGATTTTTTGCAGCAGCGCGGAGAGTTCTTTTACTCTATCGGGATGTTGTTCCGCGACATTAATCTTCTCGCCGATATCGGTTTTTAAATTGTACAATTGCGGCGCTGCATCTATGCCCAATTCCGTGTTGGTATCGACATTGATTTTCGGGCCTTTCCCTGGCTCGATATATTTCCAATCTCCTTCAATGATGGAAAGAACGCGGGCGTGCTCTATCAAATACTCGCGGCCTGTCGGCGATTCTCCCAGCAGGGCGGGGAGGATATTGAAACTGTCAGGCGCGTCTTGATCGCCGAGTTCCTGGCGCGTGAAGGCGGCGAGGGACGCCATGAAATCGATCTGGCTGACAAGCGCGTTGGATTGTCCCGGCTTTATCTTTCGCGGCCAGCGTAAGATGAAGGGAACCCGCGTTCCGGCGTCGAAGGCGCTGTATTTGCCGCCGCGCAAAGGGCCGGAAGGCGTGTGTCCATTCAGTTTTTCCACTGCTTCGTCTTTGTAGCCGTCATCGATCACCGGCCCGTTATCGCTGGTGAATATCACGAGCGTATTGTCCGTGAGGTTCAAGCGCTCCAGCGTATTCATGATTTCGCCGACGCAGGCGTCGAGTTGCAGAATGGCGTCGCCGCGGGGACCGAGGCCGCTTTTGCCTTGAAAGCGGGGATGGGGAACGCGGGGGACGTGGATATCGTGCGTTGCGAAATAGAGGAAGAAGGGACGATCCTTGTTCGTTTCGATAAAGCTAATCGCTTTGACGGTAATGACGTCGGCGATATTCTCGTCCACCCAGCGCGCCGCATGGCCGCCGCTCATGTAGCCGATGCGGCTGATGCCATTGACGATCGTTTGATCGTGTCCTTGGCTGGGATGCATCTTGAGCAATTCGGGATGATTCTTGCCTGTAGGTTCGGCGCCGACGGGTTGGGCGAAGCTCACTTGAATGGGATCGTTGGGATCGAGGCCGGCGACGCGGCGGTTTTCGACGAAGACGCAGGGTACGCGGTCGCCGGTGGCGGGAATCAGAAAGTTATAATCGAAACCGATATCGAGAGGGCCGGGTATTATCTCGCCGTTCCAATCGAGTTTTGCGTCTCCCAATCCCAAATGCCATTTGCCAACGGCTCCGGTTCGATAACCGGCTTTTTTCAATAGGGAGGGAAGCGTAGTCCGTCCCGGTTGAATAATCAAGCGGGCGTCGCCGGGGAGAACGCCGGTTCCCTTTTTGCGCCAGGCGTATTCGCCGGTGAGTAGGGCGTAACGCGAAGGAGTGCAGGTGGCCGACGGCGAATGGGAATGGGTGAATCGTACGCCCTGCGACCCCAGTTTATCGATGTTCGGCGTTGAGATTTTCGTCGCGCCGTAGCAACTGACATCGCCGTAGCCGAGATCGTCGGCGTAGATGAGTACGATATTGGGAAGCTGGCTTTCGTCGGCGGCGCTCAGCGCGATGGGATAAGCGGCGGTTGAGGCGGCTATGCTAAGGGACTTAATAAAGGAACGGCGGGATATTGGCTTCGAAATCATTTTCATCTCCCCATCGTATAAATGATGGGTCAAAAAACGCGACCCATTCTACATTTTTTTGTGCGCGACATGAGCCACTTACCGAGGAATTCGGCGATGGCAGAAAGAATAAGGACCGAGGAGCCTTGGCTCGGCTGGAGCCTCGCCCTCCCAATTTGTTTGAAGGCGAATTAAGGGAGGGCGTATCTCCTGATGAGCCAGCCGGCTTTTTGTTTTCTTAGGAGCTATAGAATTTTCATGGCATAAGTTCGAAATAAATCTTTTCCAATCGATCTATGGCGCTATCCAACATGAAATGTTGTTCCACGCGGGCTTTAGCCCCTTCGCCGAGACGGCGGCGCAACGGCTCGTCGGAAAGGAGGCGGTTGATGGCATCCGCTAGCGCCGATGAATTTCGCGGCGGGACGACGAGGCCGGTCTCGCCGTCTTGGTTGACGAAACTTACACCCGTT
Organism: Candidatus Omnitrophota bacterium; assembly: GCA_040755155.1. Lineage (NCBI taxonomy): Bacteria > Pseudomonadati > Candidatus Omnitrophota > Candidatus Omnitrophota bacterium. The sequence goes on from JBFMBP010000109.1 coordinate 9,708, forward strand.
GGAAGATTCGTAGAGATCGCCGGGCAGCCTTCCCGCATTGCGTCTAAAAGCGCGTAGCCGAAGGCTTCGCTGCGGGCAATGGAGGGAAGGACGAAAATATCCGCCGTACGATGCAAGGCGCCGAGTTTTTCGTCAGGGACATGGCCGAGAAAATGAATCTTGCCGGGACTGGCGATTTTTTTAGCGGCGCCTTCCAATTTATCTCGCAAAGGGCCATCGCCCGCGATCAATAAAACGGCGTTGACGTTCGCCATTGCGCGCAGTAAGTAAGGCAATCCTTTATAACCCACCAAACGCCCGACGAAGAGTACGATGGGCGAGCCGTACTGTTCGCGGATTTTATGTACGCTTCGCGGCGAACTCTTCATTCCATTTTCGCGCACCGCCAAAGGAATCGCGACGCATTTGTCCCGATGCTTCCTCAAAGCGCGGGAGGATTGCAGCAATGGCTCCGAGGTGGGGATGATACGGTCGCAGCGGGAGAGGAATAGTTGTTCGAAGGGATGGAAGAAGGGTTTGAAAAATCTCTGCCGCACAATGTCGCTATGCCAGGCGGCGACGATGGGGATTCGTTGGAAAACCTGGTTGGCCGCAAACCATCCCAATGGGAATGGAACGTGGATATGCAGCATATCCGGCTTCAATTCTTCCAAACGGAGAAAGAAGCGGGTAAGCAGCGGCTGCGACAAAAGGCTGCCCCAGCGGGGGACGCGAATAACGCGGACGCTATGGTTCCATTCCCGCGTTTCGAAAGGAGCGTTGGCGCCGCATAAAACCGACACGCGCCAGCCGCGCCGCGCCAGCTCTTCGCTGATATCGCGCACATGGCGCTCGATTCCGCCGGTCCACGGAGGATAGGCTTTGTTGAGCATGACGATATGGCGCCGCCGGTTTTCCATTCTTGTTTTCCTCTATGTTCTCTCAGCGCATTGGCCAATGGCTTAATGCGTTGATTCCCAAGAATCATACTTCATATAGGTTTTGCGTTGCAGTCCAAAGTTACTGAGACCGAAGGCGCGCCGACTGTCTTCTTTGTTATTCCATATGCTGAAGCGTCAGGCGGAGAATTCTTTTCGTATGCTCGTCCAAACGAAAACGCTCCGACTGGCAACAGCCAGCCACCCAGGCGATTTCCGATCCGAAGCAGACAATGGGGATGGAATTTCGTTTCTCAATAGCAACGCGGTTTTCTTGCAGAATTTTTTTAACTTTTTTGGAACCGTTCAATCCTAATGGTTGGATGCGGTCCCCTTCTCGGCGTTTGCGCAGGGTGATGGGTTCGGCGATTTTGTCCGCGTCGAAATCCGCCCAAAGATTGTGAGACGGTTTGAGGCGGATAATGTCCGATGGCGCAATCTCCGCCAGGATTTCCAATTGCAATTCCGGGATCGGCGTCGCTCCGGGCGCGTTGACGATGTATTCCTGTTTGATCAATGTTTTCTCGCAAGGCTGGGATATAACAAATTCATTCTGGCGGAGATAGAGGCGATAACCGGCGCCGAGATGGATTTCCCCCTTTGGCCTGGCGCTTTCCAAGAGTTTCAAAGCATCCTCGGTTTGCTGGTAGGAGAGTTCGATTTCGCGCTCGCGGCAATAAAAACGGAACAAGCGCCTGCGCTCCGCTTCCGTAAGCGACAGGAAGCCAGACCGATGGCAGGGCGAATCCGGCGCAGCGCCGCCCAGTTCTTTTTGCAGGCGTTGGAGATGCAGGTTCCAAAAGGATTCTTCCGATTGGGCGGTTTGGGCGAGGCGGGCGAGGGCTTCTTCGATATTGGGGTTGAATTGCTCGCGAATCAGCGGCAGCAGCGAATGCCGGATGCGGTTGCGCGCGAAGCGCTCGTCCTCGTTGCTGGAATCCTGGCGGAAGGGGAGATGCGCCGCCTCGGCGTATTGCAATATTTCCTCCCGCGTATGGCCGAGCAAGGGGCGAATCACAGGGACTGCCAAATCGGCGCGAACAGACAATACGCCGCAAAGGCCGGAATAGCCCGTGGAGCGCATCAGACGATACAGAAGCGTTTCCGCTTGATCGGTCATGGAATGGCCGGTGGCGATTTGGGAGCATTCCAATTCCAAGGCCATATCGACGAGTTTGGCGTAGCGCAGGTCGCGGGCGAGTCCCTCCAGATTGCCGGAACGGATTTTTTTCGTTTCGTCAGGTTCGAAGCGGCGCGCGGAGAAAGGTAAATCGTAACGCTCGGCGAGCGAAAAGACGAAGCGTTCGTCCTCCTCCGACTCGGCGCCCCGAAATCCATGCTGTACATGGCCGACGCTTAACTCGATGCGCAGCGCTTCTTTCAAATGGAAGAGAGCGTCGAGCAGAACCGTGGAATCGACGCCGCCAGACGCCGCAATCAAGACGCGGCTGCCAGGGGGCGTCATTTCCATGCGTTCGACGCAATCCTTCAATTTTTGACGAAAAGCGAAAAGCAACATGGTAGATTCATCCATTATTAAAATCGTAGGATGGGTCATTCCGTTTGACCCATCAATGACTCCATTCAATAATTATCGATGGGTCAAAAAACGCGACCCATTCTACTTTTCTTAGGGCAAATGTCCGGCAAGCGAGAAATCGTAAGACGGCTCTCATCGTTTGATCCATCAATCTTCTTCATCATTACCATTAAATGGGGAATATCAATTTGGCGATGGAGAAATAGATCACCACGCCCATTACGTCTACTAACGTGGCGACGAGAGGCGCGGAGGAGAGAGCGGGATCGAAGCCGAGGCTGCGCAGGATAAACGGCAGCATGGATCCAATCAGCGATCCAAACAAGACCACGCAGATCACGGCTAGAGAAACTGTCAAACTGGTCAACATAATCCGTTCACCAATCACGCCTTCAACAGGGAACAGATGAACGCGGGCGATGGAGATGGCGCCCAAAATCACGCCCAGCAAAATGCCGGTTAAAAATTCTCGTCCCAGCGTGCGATACCAATCCTTCAGTTTGACTTCTTGCAGAGCCATGGCGCGGATTACGAGGGAAGTGGCTTGCGAGCCGGAATTTCCTCCCATGCTAATAATAAGGGGGATGAAAAAAGTCAACGCGCCCCATTTGAGGATTTCTTCGCTGAAGCCTTCCATCGCGGTTATAGTCAATGTTTCCCCCGCGAAAAGTATGGCGAGCCAGCCCGCTCTTTTGCGGATCATCGTCAGAATGGATACTTGGGAAAATGGTTCGTCCAATGCTTCCATACCGGCGAGACGGTGGATGTCTTCCGTCGTTTCCTCTTCCGCCACGTCGAAAACGTCGTCGGAGGTGACGATGCCGACCAGCGCCCCCTGCGAATCGACGACGGGCAGCGCGATGCGGTCGTATTTCGTCATCATTTCGATGGCCGTCTCCTGATCGTCCTGCGCCGCCAGGGCGGTGTATTGATAATCCATCAACTCGGAGATTTTCGTTTGCGGATCGGCGAAGAGCAGCGAACGCAGCCGGATGTCATCGATCAGCTTCTCGTCTTCGTCGGTGACGTAGATGACGTTGACGGTCTCTTTATCTTGGCCGGTTTTGCGGATGTGTTGGAACGCCTCCTCTACCGACCAGTCCTTTTTGATGGCTACGTATTCCGGCGTCATCAAACGGCCGACGGATTCTTCGGGGTAGCCGAGCAGCGTTTGGGAAATCCGGCGTTCTTCCGGGGAGAGCAATCCCATGAGGCGGCGGGTTACTTTGCCTGGCAGTTCTTCCAAAAGGGCGGTGCGGTCGTCCGGCTCCATTTCGTTCAAAATGGCGGCTACCTGCTCCTGCCCTAAGTATTGGATCAATTCCTCCTGATCGGAAAAAGGAAGATGCTCGAAAACGTCGGCGGAGATCGTTTGCGGCAATAGGCGAAAAACGACGGCGCATTCTTCCGGCGAGAGAACCACCATGAAATCCGCGATATCCGCCGGGTCCAATTCCGTGAGTATCTCCCGCAGTTCCTTGTAATTCTTCTGCTCGAGCAGTTCGTGAATCTCTGGCTGGATCAAAAGGCCCAACATGGAATCCCGTGAACCTTGCATGAGGACTCCCTTCTAAATCAAGTTAGATTTTTCTGATTTTGATATCCTTGAATTCGATCCAGGAATCGCGCATGTGCATTTGCAGCGAAATATGACCAGAGCGCATCGTAGGAAAAGCGTCGCAATCGACGACTTTCTCTCCGTTCACGCGGACGACGAGATGGGCGCCTTTCAAACGAATCTGCAGCGGCAGCCATTCTTCGTCGCGAAACGGCGCCTGTTCCGCGCGGACGATGTTGTATAAGCTGCCGGTGGGGTAGTCGGAGTCAGGATTGTTTTCGATTTGAATCTCGTTGCCCCGGTCGCCGCCTTCCAGCGTTTTCCAGCGGATGAAGACGCCGCCGTTGGAATTCTTTTTCGTGCGGAAATAGAGATGGAGTTCGAAATCCTCGAATTCCTCCTGCGTTACCATGTAGTTGGTTCCGTTCTCGGCGCGAATGACGCCGTCGATGACGCTCCACTTGGCGCCGGCGGGACCTTCGGGACGCCATCCATCGAAATTCTTGCCGTTGAAAAGAGAGCGCCATTCGATTTTGGGGGGCAGTTCTTTGATGTGGATATTGCGATACCAAACTTGATATCCCATATCTTGCAGGCCGATGTATCCGCGGCGCAAGCGGTATTTCAAATCGTCGCGTTCTTCCACATTAAGGTCTTGCACTAAAACGTCGTTGATCCATGCTTTAAGATAAGGCCAATCCATCAAGATGCGGCCGGTATTCCAACTGCCGGATTCGCCGATGGGGACTTGCTTGGGGGGGACGGAAGCGAAGATGGCGCCGCAACTCTTGATGGAAATCGGTTCTTTGTTTTTATGGTCGATTTGAAATTCGAATCCGATTTGGGAATTGCGTCCATGCAAGGGCGCTTCGAAGAAGACGCCGCTGTTGCACCAGCCGACCATGCGGAAATCGAAGCGTAGGTCGAAATTCTCGTATTCTTTCTCGCTGCGCAGCCAGGCGGGGTAGCTGTTTTCGCCGGGGCTGTAGAGAAGTTGATTGCTGACGAAAAACGTCCGCGCATCGCCGCCTTCGATCGTCCAGCCGTCCAGGTTTTTGCCGTTGAATAGGGAGACGAAGCCTTCTTCTATTTCGGCGGCGATGCAAAGGTTTGTTAGGATGAATCCCGCCATCCATCCGGCGAATCCATAACGCAATTTTTTTCCAAATATCATTGACTATCTCCTCGCAAGAAATGAATTCTTACCATTTTCTCTTTTACGCGCGCGCATTTCAATGTCAATGGAAAATGGGACTTTGGGACAGGGAGAAAGGGAGACTTGGGGACTTGGGGACTTGGGGACTTGGTATTGCATCGCGAAAGCGCGAAATGCAAAAGAAATCACGAAAAAAAATATAAAAAACAATGGAAATAGAAATAACACTGGCCATTGGGATTACGCTATGAGGATATTTTGTTTAGGATGGTTAGGGCGCGTAGAAAGCGAATTGTAGCGCGTCATTCTCCACTATAGATGGAAATTGTTTCGATTTATAATTACATAATCCGTAATTTGTTGATTCTTGGGGTTGAGGTTTTCGCCGAATGCGCAGACGGCGGTTTTGGCTTTTTTCGACTATTCTTCTCGCGTTTGTATGGGAAGCGTTGGCGCCTGCTTTTTCTGCGAATGAAAATGCCAAACCTTCTTTTCAAGCCAAAGAACTTTTTCTTTTCAGCCTTCATTGGATGCAAGCGACGGCGCCGGGAGAGAATGGCGATTTTAATCATGACGGCGTTGTCGATGTCGGCGATCTTCTTTTATTCATCGATCAATTCGAACTGATGGCGGAGTTGGTTTATACTCCCACCCCCGAAAAGACGAATTTCCCCGCGCCTACTCCCGTTCCTTTCGCTACGCCTACGGCGATCGGCGGCGCGCCGACTCCGGAGGAATCGACGCCGTCTCCTACTTCAACTCCGACGCCAACGGGAACGTTTTTCCCGCCGTCTTCTCCTACGATGGTGGATAGTACTCCTGGATTATCCACCGCCACGGCTGCGCCGGGGGATGCGACTCCAACCCCGACTGCCACGCTTTATCCTGCGATAACGCCGGATGCGGAATGGACCTTCACGCCAACTCTACTCCCGGATTCAACGCCGTCGCCAAGTTATACGCCGGATGCGGAAACGACGATTGCTCCCACGCCAAAGCCGAGTCCAACAATTTTATCCGATATTACGCCGGATGCGGGATGGACGGTTACGCCCACGCCGACATGGAATCCTGCGCCATCTCCAACTTTTACGCCGCCTAGTGAAATGACGGCCGTTCCGACTCCAGCGGCGAGTTTGACGCCATTGCCTAGTATTACGCCGGATTCGGTATTGACTTTAACTCCCACGCCATCGCCTAATACAACTTATCCGCCGGATTTTACGCCAGAAACGGAGTGGACAGCTGCGCCAACGCCAACAATTTCGACATTGCCGACGCTGACGCCGATTTCAACTTATCCGCCTGATGTAACGCCGGAGGCCGAAGGAACCGATACGCCCACGCCTAATCCAGCGCAATCTCCCACTCTTGCGCTGGAAGGGGAGACAACTTTCACTCCGACGCCGACGTTGAATCCAACGCAATTGCCTAGCCTATCGCCTACGGCGGCGTTGACGACTTCTACCTCCACGCCGACGCGAACCTCTACGCCGACTATGCCGCCGGATATCCTACATACTCCCGAACCGTTGCCTACCAGCGGCGTTTTTACGCCTACGCCAAAAGACAATCCCGAGTCCACGCCTGGTTCTGGTGGAACTACGCCTGGAAATTCCGATTCGACGCCCGTTTATTTTACGCCAACGCCGATCCCTCCCACTCCAATGCCCGCCGATCCGGTGCGGCAGTGGAACTTGCATCGGGCGTTATCTTTGTTTTCCGAACCCGTCGTTCCTCCCGGCGTTGGAGGCATTGCTTCCAGCGAGGAAGGATACGCCGTTTACGTCCAAACGCAGACGCAGGAACCTCGGTTCATCGCTATCGACCGTTTCGGAAGAATTTTCAGCCGCGACATTCCTATTTCGTTGTCGAAATTCTCCGGCTTGTCGATGGTGGACGGGGGAACGCATTTTGGCGAGTTTTTCGAAAATCCCGCCGACACTCGGCGATTTCTTTTCGAGCGGTTTACGCTCTGGCAAACGATGGGCAATCCCATCGTCATCGATCATCTGGGAGCGGATGCGATCCGGTGGTCCTTCGGCGGCGCGGAGAGCGGCTACGCTATGACGGTTTTGCGCCATCCCGACATCGTCGCCGCGCATCGGCTTAATTCTGAAGGCGAATATTTGGGAGTAACGGAAATTCAATCCCCCATCCCATTGCCGCTCGAACCATATCTCATGTCGACGGCCGTCAGCGGCGGCGTTATCGGCGTGCTTTATTCTTCCAACTACAACCAAACTTCCTATTCCTCCGCGCCGCTTTTTCTTCGGTTGATCGGACTGGACGGCGAATTGTTGACGACGGAAGCGATCTCGATTACCGCGGATTTGGCGGGAGAATCTTTTACGGGAGACGGAGAGGGAAATTTCTATCTGGGAACGACTAGCCGCTATGGCCCCCGGCTGCTGCGCATAACGGACGGCGCCGTGGCGTTGGAGCGCATCCTGCCGGTGAAACAATTGATCGATATCGCCTGGCAGGACAATCTGTTATGGGCGCTGGACGGCTCGAATCATACGATGCAGGGCTTTAACGAGGACGGCGAATTGAAAGCGGGGCCGGTGAGCATCTATCCTCCCAGTTGGGATACGACGCTGCAATGGCTGCGCCTGAAGAAGAGTGGTCCGGATTTGGGCGCGTTCTTCACCGATTACACTACTCGGAGTTCCGTCTATTACATGCAGGTCGAATCCGGACCTATGGTAACTCCCACTCCTACGCCAGCCTCCGGCGTTCCGACCGGCGCGACGATCGCTGTGGAACTCGCCGAAGGAATCGCGCTGGATATGGTTCAGGTTTCGGCGGGAACTTTTACGATGGGAAGCCCGGAGACGGAGGAGGGGCGGCAAAAGAACGAAGGGCCGCAGCATTTAGTTACGATCACGAAAAAATTCTACATCAGCCGCTATGAAATCACTAATGCGCAATACCAACTTTTCGATTCCAAGCATTCCTCCTCGTCCAGCGGCGCGATGGGGCAGGAGGAGGAGCGACTTCCCGTCGTTTCCTTATCCTGGAATAAAGCCGTAGAATTTTGCGATTGGCTTTCCGCCGAAACGGATTATACTTTTTCCCTGCCGACGGAGGCGGAATGGGAATACGTCTGCCGGGGGGGAACGCAGACGCGACGTCCGTGGGGGGACGATCCCAACGACGATATGGCCTGCGCTTGGGCGAATACGGCGGATGTCAGCTCGGCCACAAATTTTGCTTTCAAGAGCCTTTTCCCTTGCGACGACGGTTATCCCGGCCTTGCTCTTATTGGTTCGTTTCCGACTAATCCCTTCGGCGTTAACGATATGATGGGCAACGTCTGGGAATGGTGCCAGGACTGGTTCGGAATGTATACTTCCGATCCCGCCGCCGATCCTTCGGGGCCGCCGACGGGGCAATCCCGCGTATTCAGGGGCGGCTCCTACCAGGACGGCCCCAGCAAGATCCGCAGCGCCTACCGCAGCGGCCTGCCTCCGGGCGAATCTCACCCCGCCATAGGCTTCCGCGTCGTCATCCGGGATTGACGGCCTCTTCTTGATCTTTTTTTATCCATTTTTCATTTGCGCCATTGAAAACGTACAATTAGCAAGTAGGTTTATTTATGCATTATTTATTCCTTTGAATTAGAATGAAATCATGACCTATCTCGCGTCTTTTCTGGCCGCTCATCAAGTTGTATCGCTGTTTCTCATCCTGGCTTTGGGCATTCTTGCCGGCAACATAAAAATTATGGGCTTTAGTTTAGGTCCATCCGCTGTGATTTTCGTGGCTATCGCCTTCGGCCATTACGGCGTATCCGTACCCGACGCCATCCGCGATTTGGGGGTGATTTTTTTCGTTTACGCCGTGGGCTTGCAGGCGGGGCCGCGTTTTTTCCGATCTATCCGCCAGAACGGAATTACGTTTCTTCTCATATCCATCATTACATTGTTCAGCGGCGCCGGAGTGGTGTTATTTCTAACGAAACTGTTCCATCTCGCGCCGGGGCTGGGCGTTGGGATTTTTGCTGGAGCGCTCACTTCCACGCCGGGCCTGGCCGCCGCTCTTGATGTGGCGAAGGATCCTATGATTTCCATCGGATACGGCATCTCCTATCCGTTCGGCATTATCGGCGTAGTACTGTTTGTTCAAGCCATCGCCAAAACCAATCGAACCAAGAACGAATTGAATCAAGAAAAACAGGGAGCCGCGAAATCCAAGTCTCATGTCAAGACGCATCAATACGTCGTAACCAATCCCAATTGCGCCGGAAAATCGCTGGTGGAAATCGATTTTCACAGCATGTCGAAAGCGATCGTTACTCGCATCAAGCGCGGCCCCAACATCAATCTGGCCTACGACGACTTCGTGCTCCATCTCGACGATGTGGTTATGGCTGTGGGGACGGAGCCGGAATTGAGAAAATTGGAGCATCTGATCGGTCAAAAAACTTCCGTAGATATGGAATCCACCCGCGATATCATTGTACGCGAAGTGTTTATTTCTTCCACGAAAATAGCAGGAAAGAGTTTGCGGGAACTGGAAGTGAAGGAACTCTACGGCGTCATCGTAACCCGTCTCTGGCGCGACGATATCGAGTTCGTCCCCACTGGCGACACGACGCTGGAATTGGGCGATTTGATCCGGGTAGTAGCCGACAAAGACGACGTGCAGTTTTTCATCGGCATCGTCGGCCAGGAAGAGCGCCGCATTCACGAGACGAATCTGCTTCCGATATGCATAGGCATCGTGTTGGGCGTTCTTATCGGATTTTATCCCATCCAATTTCCCGGCGGCTTCAGTTTCCGGCTAGGTTTGTCGGGCGGGCCGTTGCTAGTGGCGCTGGCGGCGGGGCATTACGGGCGTATTGGGAAAATCAGCCTTCGCGTTCCTTACGCCGCGCGCTATTTCAGCCGCGAGTTGGGCCTTTTGCTCTTTCTCGCCTCGGCGGGAACCAGCGCGGGCGGCTCTTTCGTGGAAGTGTTTCAAAAGGCGGGGCTGCCGGTGTTGGCGCTGGGCGCGCTGGTTACGACGATTTGCATGGTCGCCGCCTATATCATGGCTTTCTTCTTTTTCCGGTTGGGGAATCTTTCTTCCATCGGCGTGGTTTGCGGCGCTATGACCAGCACACCGGCTTTGGGCGTGGTAACCGCCCAGATCGATTCCGAGTCGCCTACGATCTCTTACGCTTCCATTTATGCCATCTCTCTCGTGTTTGTTACCGTCATCTCCCAATTGCTGGCGCTTCTTCATTGAGAAGAAAAGGGACAATCCTTAAAGAAGGCAGTCGCGTAGTGTGGGCTCAAAGCGAAGCGTAGCCCTTCTCTACTCCCGCCATTTTTTCTTTCGAGGATTTATTGGGAATTATCCAGCGCTTATTTATACTTCAACAATAATTCCAGCATCTTTCGATCCAAAGAATGGCCTTGGAAATCTTCGTATTTTACGTCGTCGCGGTTGCTGTCGACTATGCCGAAGGTTCCGCGCAGGTTCCATTGGGAATATCCCCAGCCCGCTTCTTTCCAAAGGGAGAGAACGTCTTCCATCCAGGCCAACGCCACGGCGTGCGGCGTGAATTTGTAAACTCCCCATTCGCCGACGTGGACTCCGGCGCCCTGGGCTTCCAACTTTTTCCAAGGCTCGATGGTTTGCTGGCGCAAACGCTCTTTATCCCATACTCTCTCGCCCTCTTTCAAAGGCCATGTCGGTTCAGGCCACTTGTCGGAGCCGCCGATCCATGAGGCTTTGTAGTGGCTGATGCGCATGGGCTGGTAGCCGCGCGTACTTTGGGCGATTTTTAAATCCACCAGCGAGAAGACGGGAACCTGTCCCCAACGCAAACCGTCGATGACGACCAGGCGATCGGGACTGACGGAACGGATGGCGGCGACGGCTTTACGCACGACGGGGGCGTACTGTTCTTCGGGCATATCTTTCGGTTCGTTGAGGAGATCGAAACTCAGGTTTTGGCTGGATACGTTTTTGTAGCGTTCCGCGAAGTTGCGCCATTGGAAACAGAATTGATCCTGCGCGGCTTCGGATGTCCAAAGATCGAGCGGCTCTTCCGGCGGATTGACGCAATAGCCGGGGGCGCGATGGAGATTGAGGTTGATATGGATTTTGTATTGTTTTCCCCATTCGACAACCTGGTCGATTTCCTTGAGCACTTTCTCGTCCAATTTCTTAGGATCGGCGCTGTCGGTCCAACATCTGTAATCCATAGGCAAACGGACGAAGTTGAAGCCCCATTGAGCCATCCATTCGAAATCGCGTTCAACGTAAGGCTTATTGCCGTGCAGGGTGAATTTTTCTAACAGATTAAAACCCTTGAGAGGAGGGATATGACTGGCGGTGATTGTTTCGCTGGTTTCGGTGCGCGCAGGGATAGGGATAGCGGCGCTAGCCATCAGCGCGGAAGCGGCGGTTAAAAAATGACGGCGTTTCATGGTTCACCTCGCATAGTTATGTAGTTATGTAGGGTGGGCTTAAAGCGAAGCGTAGCCCACCTCTCTTCTAGTCGCTGTTTTGGATTGTTAGGTTCATTTTTTTTCTCGCACAGCTGGTTGCTGTCGTGAAGACATAACCTGATTTACCAGCGAGTCAATATTTCTACTGAGACGCTGTGGTAATTCCATGCGCGGTCGATTTCGTAGAATTCATAAATGAGAGCAACGCCCCAATGGGGCAGGAAATACTTTTG
>JBFMBP010000110.1 GCA_040755155.1 Candidatus Omnitrophota bacterium
AAAAGTTTGCAAGGCTTCTTTTTGGGCCAAGCGTTTTCTCGAAACGCTTGACGCTATCGCCGGAAACGATCGAATTTGAAAAGTCGAATTTAAAAACGTACGGGAAAATAAGACTCTAGTAAACTTGACTATGGGTTCCCACTCGGTAAAACATGACGACCTTGTAGTTGTTTTGTTCTTCAAAAACGATTCGCAAATCGCCGCCTGCCGCAATCACTCGTTTGTTTTTTTGATCTCCATGAAGCGCATGATTTTTGAGTTGCGGATCGTAAGGATTATTTAGAAATACTGCGATGGGTTTCTTAATTGTATCTTGTTGTTTGGCAGGCAGTTTCAAAAAAGCCTTATTGAAGTTTTTATGATAGGCGATTTTCATTTAGCGTTGCCTTAATTTTTCCAGATAGGCAATGGCTTCATCTCCTTCCAGTTCGGGACTGATATTTATCCCTTGCCTGGCTTCTTCTTGATCCTGGTCCAGTTTGGCCATGTCTTCAGGGGAATAGCGGGTGATGATGAATGACTCCTCTTTTTGGGATTCCACAAAATCAACGACAATCCGCCGTTCCTCAGGAGACAATTCCTTGATCTCCGAAATAATTTCTTCTGCGGTTTTCATAAGCCTACCCTTCCTTTTAGGGCAATTGCATCTTTCCTTATAATATAACGCCAATCCGGGATTTGGAAACGGATATTGCGCCTTTCGAACGCGGAAAATCCCGCCCGCATTATAATAAAGCAGTTTATCCGTGAAATCCGTTTTGCAAAAACCCTGTTGCATTCTCCATTTTTACACGGCTTCGCGATTCAAAAAAACGGTAAGAGAGAAGTTAAGGCGCTGCTCATGAACGTCTTATTTAACTTGCGGGTAAAGATCAGCCCAAGAGGGAAGGGGACAATTTCAAACGAAATAAAATACTAGTAGACTTGGTTGTGAGTTCCAACCAGCAGGAATGTTACTTTTTCATAGTGGTTTTTTTCCCGGAAAACAAGCCGAAGATCGCCGCCCGCCGAAATGGCCCGGCGGCCTTTTTGATCTCCATGCAAGACGTGATTGCAGAGACGGGGATCATGGGGATTTTGCCGGAAAATAGTAATGATCTGTTCGACTTTGTCCTGTTGTTTTGGCGAAAGTTTTTCGTATGCTTTTATAAATTTTTTATAGTAGACGAGTTCCATCTTTTGCTTTTCTAAATTGGCGAAGGTATGCGATGGATTCTTCCGTCGTCTTGAGAACAGGACTTACGTTGATCCCTTGTTCTGCTTCCTCCTCGCACTGGTCGAGCAAAGCCATGTCTTCCGAGGAAAAGCGGGTGATGGCGAATGCTTCTTCTTTGTTGGATTCCACAAAATCAACGACAATCCGCCGCTCCTCAGGAGACAATTCCTTGATCTCCGAAATAATTTCTTCTGCGGTTTTCATAAGCCTACCCTTCCTTTTAGGGCAATTGCATCTTTCCTTATAATATAACGCCAATCCGGGATTTGGAAACGGATATTGCGCCTTTCGAACGGAGAATATCCCGCCTGCCCTATAATAAAGCAAAGAAAGCCGCATCGTCTCGGTAGAGAATTCCTTTCTTGAGAACGCCTCTTTTTCAAAACGGAAAAAAAATTTTCCAATTCCTCTTGACAAGCAGGCTGACTATGACTATAGTTATAGTCAAAAGTATCTTATTCGAGAAAGCAGAGAACAATGCGCAGAAAATCATCCGAACAATTGACGGCGGCGGAATGGAAGGTCATGAAGGTCGTATGGGATATCGAATCCGGTTCCTCCCGTGAAATTTACGAGCGGGCGGGCGAAAAGCACGATTGGGCTTATACGACAGTGAAAACCATTCTCAGTTCCCTTGTCAATAAGAAATTTCTGAAAACGCGGCAGGACGGCAACAAGTTCGTTTACAGTCCCGCCAAGCCCGCCATCAATACTTTGATGCAAGCGGCGGACGATTTCATCGATCGCAGCGTCGAGGGCGTCAAAGGGCGATTGCTTTGTTATATGGCGAATAGGATCGAACTCTCCGAAGAGGACGTACAAGAACTGCAAGCCATCCTCGATCAACAGAAAGAGAAAGGATCAACGTCGTGACGGGAATCGAAGCGTTCGGCCAAGCGGCGGAAGGGTGGGGGCGTTTTTTGTGGACGCATACGGCCGATACCGCCTGGATGTTTTTGCTTGTGGGATTCGAAGAAGGCGCAAGAAGCGCATCCGCCGATTATATCGTCGCTTACTTAAAACAGTAATTTGTTGATCCGTTCAACAAATTCTTTCCGGGCGGGCAAGCCGCGTTCCCATTCGTAACAGGAAATACGTTCGATCTGCCATCCCCCACGCATGAGGCGCAACGTCCGTTCCACGTCGCGCGGGACGTAGTTTCCCTTAGCGTCGAAATGTTGCGGCCCATCCACTTCTACTGCAACGAATCGATCTCGTCGCGTTACGACAAAATCGATCCTATAGCCGCAAGATTCGTATTGCGGCACTACATTCAACTTGTTTGCGACTAACGTTTCGTATACTTCGCGCTCAAAATTTGATTCAAATGATGACTCGATTTTCAAAATATTATTTCCGTTATGAGATGATCCATCTTTTGCCGTTTGGAAATATTCGCGCATGTTGCCTATGAAATCGCTTGTCGGAATGGAGGAAATTACGATCATATGATCAGTTGCCCGTGTCACGGCGACGTTAAACCGGTTATCGTCATTCACATGGGCAAACGAACGTTGATGCGCATCGGCGTCTATACCTAAACACAAAATAATGGTGTGCCGTTGATCGCCTTGAAATGATTGTGGTGACCCACATTTAAAATTGTGCTGGTTAATCAATTTCCCGATGATCTCTTCTTCGGAAAAACGAGCATTCATGTATTTCGCCTGCTCTTCGGTCATCGTGATAATCCCAAGGCTTGTGTTTTCCTCGCGGGCGGCAAAATCATAAATCATTTCAAGTGCTTTGTCGTACTCTTCAGAGATAACTCGTCTTTCATTGCGCGTTCCACGTACATAATGAAACTCGATAACATTAGCATGTTCGTTAGCAGGATTACGACGCATTACTTTAAGGCGGCCTTCGTAATATTTTGTATTGGAAAACGCTATAATTGGCGGCAAGGAGCGGAAATGCTCATCAAGCATAAAAAGACCACCTTTCGAAGAACGAGATGCAGCGATTTCATAGACGCTTCTCGAGTAATTTAAATCATTGATTGTCATGGCATCGAGTTCATTCTTTGCCGTCAGCATTTGTAACTTCATCACCGCTATTGCCGTCCGATGTTTTAGTTGTTTTTCATCACCGACAACAACAACGTACTTTGCTCGATAAAGCGCGGGAACAGCCGTCGCCGGATCGCATAAGGATGCTTCGTCGATAATGGCATAATCAAACAATGCGGATTCCAATTTCAAAGCCTGCCCGAGGTAGTTGCTGGTACATGCCCATATAGGGAAACAGCGAAGTAAAAGCGAACTATCGGTTCCCTCAAGTATTTTCGATAAAACTTTCTTTTTTGACTTAGTAATTGGCGTCTCTAGGGCATTGGCATAATTACGAAGTCGCGGTGTATTTTCTTGGTCACTATAAAGTACATCAGACAAAGTATATTTACGCCAACATTCAAACACTTCGCAACTTCGTTTATGTTCCAGATCAACCCATTCTGCATGATTTAACCACAATGTGCGGATATTTTTATTCCGGTTAAGATGCCCTAATGCTCCATCCGCAAGTGTGGAGTAATATGACTTGTCCACAGAGTCCAATATGGAACGATGTCCATTACACCGTTGAAGGGCTAAGTTGGTTTTAATTTGGTTCAGAATCGCACGTGTACGGAGTTTATGAGCAAACGGGATTCTAGGACGTGCAAGTGTCTGCCTCGCCCATTCCGCCTTTTTTCGAAAAAATTCTAATTCACTCAGTCCCGGAATTTTTTCGGGTAATTCTGCGTCAGCTAGTTTGTCAAGTTCCGAGCGGGACGAGTGATATTGCCCATAATAGTCTTCCAATCTCTTGATCGTTCCTGCTGTATCTTTTTTCTTTTGTCGAGCATCATGAAGATTTGATCGCGCTTGTTCTAGCGCATTTGCCGTTTGGCGCCGGTTAAGGTTTTCATAATGGAGTATGCCTTTAATTAAGTTGGCAAATTCTTTTTTCTGGGACTTGTCACCGACATGCGCGACAACATATTTCCCGCCGAGTTCTTGCAGTTTATTCACAACAACGGAAACAGCTTCACGAGTCTTGCTTGTGACAAGAACGGTTTTCCCGTTATAGGCCAAGTTTATGGCAAGAGACGCGATAGTATGTGATTTCCCCGTTCCGGGAGGTCCGGAAATAACTGTGAGTGGATGGCTGGCGGCATAAGCGATGGCTTCCCTCTGGTGGTTCGATAGGGTCAAAACCTCAAGAACACGATCCAGAGAATCGGCAGATTGTGTAGATGGCTCGACAGAATCCGGTGATGACTCGCTACCATTCTTCCCCTGATTGATTTGCCGCATGAGCAACGGAATCGATGTACAATCGGCATTATCCGATTTAATAATCTCGTTGATTTCCTTCTCGACGGAGAAATCTGGTAATGCGTCAATTTTCAGCGCCACGGCAGTGGGCAACAACGATAGCGTTATTCCTTCACGAGCCTTGCGTAATGTGTCTTCCTCAATGCTCTTCACAGTAAAATTACGTTGAGAAAATGTCGTACGCCGTTCTTCGCGAACCGAATTACGGATACTTTTCACGAGATCATCGATGGAATTACTAAACGGATATTGAAATGGCGTTGCCTTGGCAATCTTGTCGATTTCCGCCGCAATGGTATCCGCATCTCCGTCTGATCCGTCCGATAACAATAGAGATAGGGCAGGCGTATATAGTTTGAGCGTTCCTTGCTTCATGTCCAGGCGCGTTTCATTCGCGCCTTCCGATGAAACGTCCGTTTCAGCAATTAATAAGGGGCAACAAAACTTTGCTTGATCTTGTTTTCCTGCAAGAAGCATGAATCCAAAAAGAATAAAACATTCGCCTTCGGCGCTGATTTGAAACTCGTGTTTCCATCGCATAATTACAGAATTATCGGTTTGCAGGCTTTGCGAGGTTTCGATTTGGCGAATGTCTGCGGCGGATAAGAGGTGAATTTCCCCACGTGTCGTTTTCGCGCCAAAATCGACCGGCGAATCTCGGTTAACCAACCGAACGCAATCACGCAGATAACTCAAATAATTCCTTGTGAAAGCGTCCATGATTTAGTCGCCTGTCAGAGTGGTAACATCGTCCACAATGGAAATGCGAAGTTTTTCCAATGCCCCACGATTTTGTTCTAATTGAGAAACAACACTTCTTATCTCGTCTTGGATTGCAGGAATCCCTTTCAATTGGACAATCAATTCCTCGGTTTTGGCTTCGAGTGTTCGCTGGCTAAGTCTTGATCCCTGGTCAATCTTTTCTGAAATCTGCTTTCCAACAGAATCTAATCGTTCATTGATGGCCTGTATAGCCGAAACGATCTTTTCGGCAAGTTGACCTTGGTATTCCTTTTCTTTTACTAATCGTTCGGTGGCTTTCTCGGATTTCCATTTTCGCGTTTCGATGGCTTCTGCTTTGAACGTTTCGGAAAAACCAACCATCCTTTCTTTCAAATCACTCAGACGTTCCTTGATCGTTTGCGCAGCATCGCGGAGCGCTTGCCGGTTATCGACCGCAATCGATTGGACGATTTGACGATCTTCCTTGGTACGAACGTCTATCAAGGCGAGCGCTTCCGCTACACGTTGTTCCAGTTTTGTTATCGATTCACTGGCTTGAATCGATTGGGTAGAGGCTTGGGTAACGGCATTGGACAACGCTTCAATCAAGGCTTGTCCTTGTCTTGAAGCAGTGCTGACAGCGCCTAATGACTTTACAATCAGAAACAAAGCAACTACGGCAGGGATTCCAATCACCGTCAAAGTCACGACAAGAACTAGCGTTTCCGTGTTCATCGTGAGTACACCTTTTATTAAAAATATTTTGGATTGAAACTAAAAATTATGTTTAATATAACCAAAGTATACTTAATTAACGTACAGTATAAGCAATAATCATTTTGCTTTCAAGATCATAAGCAATGGTTGAGCAAGGCGGATAGCTAGTTGTTCGGCTGTCGGTCTTTAAATCGCACCCTTGCATTTGGAGACCAAATCGAAATTTGAGGGAACGGTGACAGAACATCAAGCGCAAGGAACCCTTAACGGCGGCGGACCGAAATTTCAGGCGCGCAGCGGCGACGGCGACATTTCAATTCGCTTGAAATAATCGGATGGCGATTCGCATCCCCGCTGAGGCGCAAGAAGAATAATTATCTCGAAGCAGCAGGATTATGGGATAGCGCGGCTAATCGCTTCGCCATCCCTATTGTTTTATCCGGGCCGCGCCGCAGGAAGCCAAGGCGTCTCCCTTCCACCCCCCAAAAAAAAGAGCGAAATAATTGACAAAAAGAGTTCTTACAATATAATTCTTTTTTCTTTAAGATTGTCGGCGACTTTGGATTTAGACATACATCGTTGTTGCGAAAAAGCCAACGAGACGGCGATAGGCCTCTCGCCGCTTTCCATGTTTTCGGGAGAACGCTATGCCGGACAAGAAGAACAAAGCCATAAAAGAGAAATCGAACAAAAGGGAAAAATTATTCGCCGAATTGAAGGGAATGCTGTTGCAGGAACGGCAAAAGTTGCTGCAGGAAGCCATGAAATCCCATAATATCAAGGAAATCGATTCGCACGGGGATATCGTGGATCAGAGCAACGATTACTTGAACCGGGAAGTGCTTTTAGGATTGGCCGAACACGACCGGCTGCGAATCAAGGAAATCGACGACGCCTTAAAGCGTATGGATGACGGCGTCTATGGCATTTGCCTTATGTCGGGGGCGGAGATATCCGATGCGCGGCTCATCGCCATGCCCACGGCGAAATATACCTTGGAATGCCAAGCCAAGATCGAAGGCCGCCGTTAATAGAATTTTCTTTTCGAATTTAGAATCATTACTCCGACTATTCGCCTATTTCTTTTTTTTCATTATTCATCGTTTCTAAGAAAGCCTATCAAATTGCTGGAAGGGTCATGTTGTTTGATCCATCCATTGTACCAACCTGCATTGAGATTGTTGTTTTTAAATTCCTCTCCCAAGATGGGGAGAGGTTAGGGTTGATATTATTAAACTTATAATCCCCTCACCCTAACCCTCTCCCAGAGGGCGAGGGAATTTTAAGTCACATTCTTAATAAGACTTGGTATTACTCATCCAATAAATAATGATGGGTCAAAAAACTCGACCCATCCTACTTTTTTTCCTCATTCATCGCTCATCATTCGTCATTATATTGAACGTTGGGAAACAATAACGCTATACTAGGCGAACGCTCGGCGAGAATTAGCGCGTCTTCAATTTTCTATGGAAATCGATTTTCTACGCCATTTTGGATTTTCCCCCCAACATACGGCGGCGTTGCGAAGCGCCTACGGCTCCCTATTGCTGCCTTTGCAGGAGAAGGCGATCAACGAAGGACGCTTGTTCGAAAAAGAGAGCCTTTTGGTTTCGGCGCCAACTTCGTCGGGGAAGACCTTTCTTGCGGAAATCCTGTTTCTCTTCCATGTTTC
Source organism: Candidatus Omnitrophota bacterium (assembly GCA_040755155.1). Classification (NCBI taxonomy): domain Bacteria; kingdom Pseudomonadati; phylum Candidatus Omnitrophota; species Candidatus Omnitrophota bacterium. Next base: position 7,649 of record JBFMBP010000110.1, read on the forward strand.
CCAAGGCCGGAACGTCATTTATCTCGCTCCTACCAAAGCGCTGGCCAATCAACGCTATCGGCAGTTGCAGGAACGCTATCGGGAAATGGGGTACGAGATTCTGCTCTCCACCCGCGATCATCCTTTTCAAGACCGGCGCATCGTCGAAGGGCGATTTCATCTGGCTATCGTGATTTATGAAAAAATGCGCGCTTTGATGGCGATGGGAGATTCCTTTCTTCCATTCCTTGGCGCTTGCGTCGTCGATGAGATGCACTACGTTTATCATCCGCAGCGCGGCGCGGAATTAGAAATTCTGCTCGCCAAGCTGCGGGAAGAGAAATCGCTGCAAATGCTCGGCCTCTCCGCCATGCCGCCGGACGAAAAAGCCGCCGAATGGCTCAAGGCGCGGCTGGTCGTCGAGACCGCCCGTCCCGTGGAGTTGCGGCAGGGGGTTTTATTCAATGGCCGCTTCCATTACCAGGAATTCAATTCCCGCCGGGAAGGAACCGAAACGTTTCCTCTCCAACCCCAATTCGACGAAGGCCGGGCCATGATCGAGGCCGCCTATTATTTCGCTTCGAAGGGTGAAACGACGCTTGTCTTCTGGTCCAACCGGGACCAATGCTACATCGCCGCCCGCAAGTTGGCGGAGCTCTGCCAGCCGGAAGCGAAACTGAAAGAATCTGAACTGGCGCGGCTGGAGCCGACGGCCATGCGTAGATTTCTCTCCCACCTTCTTCCCCGCCGCATCGCCGTGCATACCAGCGACCTTACGCAGGGGGAGCGGGATTTGGTGGAGCGCTGGGCGCAGAAAGGCGAGGCGTTGATTATCTGCGCCACCAGCACGCTGGCGGAAGGCGTCAATTTCCCTGTAACCAACGTTTTGACCTCCAAACGCATGTACGGAACCCGTCCGCGAGACATTCAATGCGGCGCCCCTCCCGCCGCGATTCCTATCGCCCGCGACCAGTTGTTCAACATGATCGGACGCGCCGGGCGGCTGGGTTGCGGCGATTTGGGCCGGGGAATGCTGGTGGCTTCTTCCGAAGGCGACGTGGAAGGACTTATGTCCATGTATATGCGCTCCGAACCGCCAGCCTTGCAGCCAGCGCTTCGCATGGAGGATTTTTCACAAACCGTTCTTAAAAGCCTCAATCTCAACGGTCATTCTTCCCGCCGCGATTGCGTTCAATTTCTCCAGCGAACGCTGACGGGAATTTCCCGCCTATGGCCGGAGGCTTTGGAAGCGAAAGTGGACGAAGCAGTGGATCGCCTGAAGCAGGATGGATTCGTTTCGGAAGAAATGGAGCGGCTGTACCTCTCGCCTTTAGGCCGATTGGTCGTCAAAAACGGCTTGTCCGCCCGTTCCGCGCAACAATTGAACCGATATATTGGGGACTACGGCGCCGAGTGGATTCATCCCGTCGAAATTCTTACGCCTCTATGCCTGCTCGATGAAATCCAGCCCATTCCTATTTCCATTCCCAACCGGGAAATCCTCGATCATCTGTGGACGCGTTCGCTTTGGCGCCTTTTGGACGATAAAGGGATAGCGAAAGACTCGTTCGTCCGCCGCTTAACGGAGAATCCCTCTAATCTGCGGCGGGAACATCACGCCGCCTTCAAAAAAACCTTGCTCATGGTTTATTGGATCGATGGTAAAAGCATCGAAGCGCTGGAAAAGGAATTCAACTTCTACACCGGCGCCATTCACCGGCTGGGCGAGGAACTCTCCTGGCTGACCGGCTGCTTGGCGGAGATCGCGGCTTCTTTCGCGGTGGAGCCGGAGACGCTGCGGAAATTCTATGCTCTTCAGGAACGCCTGACCTATGGCTTGCCCGAAAAAGGTCTGGATTGGGGGCCATTAATCCGCCGCCGGCTTTTGATGCGCCAGGAAGTCCTCTCACTGCTGGTTGCCGGCTATAACTCACCCGCCGCCGTGCGCGATGACGATCTAAAGCACTTACAAGAGTTTCTCTCCAAGGAAACCGTACAAATCGTCGCCGCTCATAAATCCAAACCCGTCGTGCGCGAAGAACGCCTCTCCTCGGATTACGTCATCGAACTCGACAAGGGACGCCTCGACCGAGTTAAAATCAATGGCACAACCGTCGCCCTATCCAAATTGCAAGCCCGGCTGCTGCGCCGTCTCGCCGCCAACGCCGGGGAATGCGTTCCGTATGAAGATATCCTCCAGGAAATGTGGCCGGATGGAAATGGAGATCGCAAGAGTCTATTCAAACAAAAGAGAGCAATAATCCTAAAAGCTGGTGAAGCCTTGGGCAAGAAAGAAGCGAAAGATCTCATCGAAAGTTCGAAGGGCGACGGGTTGGTTTTGAAGGCGTCTATTATCAGAAATTAATGGCTTTTTTAGCGATTATGGCGGGGCTTGTTTCGATCGATCCACCCTACAAACACAAATGATGAATGATGAAAAATATGGGATGTTTAAAGGTAGAAACAACCTTGCCCTAGCCACCCCGCCGTCTTCGCCACTAGGTGAAGAATGATTGTCCGGGTAAAATAGTGGCTCTTGCACTAAAACCGTTTAGGCAAAAATCCGCTGCAGCGGGCGAGATGGGATTGGCGCGCATGAACAATGGTATGATCGCGGAAATTCGAGCCAAAGGAGTCGTCGGCGCGGGAGGCGCCGGTTTTCCCACATATGCGAAATTGAAGCCTCCCATCGAGATTCTGATTGTCAACGGCGCGGAATGCGAACCGCTTTTGCATAAAGACAAGGAACTGCTTAAGCACTACGGGAAAATCGTGCTGGAAGGCGCGGCGCGCTTGAGAGATATCGTCCAAGCTCGGGAAGCCGTATTGGGCATCAAAGAAAAATACCGCGACATCATCGCCGAGCTGACGCCTCTCCTGCCCGATTGCGTCCGCATTCAGCCTTTGGGCGATTTCTATCCCGCCGGGGACGAGTTCGTGCTGGTATACGATGTAACCGGCAAAGTCATTCCGCGCGGCGGATTGCCCCTCCATGTCGGAGCGGTGGTTATTAATGTCGAGACCGTGCTCAACGTCATGCAGGATCGTCCGGTAATCCATAAATATTTCTCTGTGGGCGGCGCGGTTTGCGAACCTCAAACGCTGCGCGCTCCCATCGGCATGTCTTTCCGGGAAGCCATCGAAGCCTGCGGCGGCCCCGCCTGTGAGCCTTTCGCCGTGCTGGCGGGGGGCGTCATGATGGGGCGCTTGGTTCGCGATATGGAAGAGCCGATTACCAAAACCACCGGCGGGTTGCTGCTCTTTCCCCAGGATCACCCGCTCATCGCAAAATATTCCCGCGACGACTCCGCCATCAAGCGCATCGGCAAATCGGCCTGCGACCAATGCACCTTCTGCACTGAATTGTGCCCGCGTTATCTTCTTGGCCACCCCATTGAACCGCACAAAGCCATGCGCGCTCTCGGCTTCAGTCATGAGAAACTCTCGCTGGTCATCGGGACGCAATTCTGCTGCGAGTGCAATCTCTGCACCATGATCGCATGCCCGGAAGATTTGGATCCCAAGAACGTTTGCGTTATGAACAAACGCGAACTGCGGGAACAGAAAATGACGTATCCCGCCGATGCTCCCAGCCGCCCAGCGCATCCGCTGCTCGAAGGGCGGCGAACGCCGATTTCGCGCCTTTTCAAAAAACTAGGACTTACGCAATTCGCCAACCGGGGTCCGCTTTCGGAGAAGGAATTTGCGCCGGATAAGGTTGTTATCCTGCTCAAGCAACATGTGGGAACGCCCGCAAAGCCGACCGTTTCCCCCGGCGCGCGCGTGCAGGCCGGCGACGTCATCGCTAATGTGGCCGAGAAGGATTTAGGCGTTCCCATCCATGCGAGCATCAACGGCGTCGTCGGGAACGTGAGCGACGTCAGCATCGAAATCGGAAGAGGATAGATTGTCTCATGCCCAAAGCTATCGGAATGATCGAACTTTCCAGCATCGCCCTCGGCTACGAAGTCGAAGACGCCATGCTCAAAGCCTCCAATGTGCAATTAATCCTAGCCCGCACGATATGTTCGGGGAAATACATCGTCATCGTCGGAGGCGACGTGGCCGAAGTCAAAAGCAGCGTGGAAGCGGGATTGAATTCCGCCAGCGACAGCGTCATCGACGATCTGGTCATCCCCAACGCTCATGAGAGCCTTTTCCCGGCTCTTTCCTGTTCCGTAACCTTAGCGCCGCAAGATATCCTAGCGTTGGGTGTAGTGGAAACCTTTACGGCGGCTAGCATCCTGGAAGCGGGAGACGCCGCCGCCAAAGCGGCCAACGTGACGCTCTTCCGCATTCACGTCGCTATGGCCGTCGGAGGCAAGGGTTTTCTGTTGCTGACGGGAGACGTTTCCGCCGTCAAAGCCGCCGTGGCGGCCGCTTCCGGTGCGGCGATACGGCGCGGAGTTCTAGTCGGGCGCACGGTCATTCCGCGTCCCAGCCCCGAATTGTTTTCCGAGTATATCTAAAAAACAGTGATTAGCGGCCAGTGACAAGTGATTAGTTGAATGGGCTGGGTGGCAAGGGCAAGGTTGCTTTTGCCCTTGAAAGAACTCATCGATTATCTCCATGAATGATCCTATCCCTGAATCCTGCTGCGCTAATCCTCCCCGTCGCCGTTGGGCGCAGAGGCTCTTAGTCGGGGGATTGATCGCCGTTCATTTTTTCCTGGCTATCGGCAGCGCCTGCCTCAAATCGCCCACTTCCGATGAATATACCTATATTTCCACCGGATACATTTATCTCACTACTTGGGATTTCCGTCTCGATCGCACCCAACCGCCTTTGATCCGCCTTCTCATCGGCTTGCCGCTGGCGTTTTATCATCCCTGGATGCCGCCGCTTCACGAAGAAAAATGGGATGCGCCGGAAAGTTACGAGTTGGGCTACCGCCTCGGCTTCGAAATGCTTTTATTCGGCCAAAACCGCTGGCAAAGCGTTTTGCTTCTGGCTCGTCTGCCCATTATGCTGCTATCCTGCGCCTTGGCGCTGCTGGTCTACCGGTGGGCGCGCGATCTTTACGGCGAGGCGGGGGGCGTCGCTTCTTTATTTCTTTATTGCTTCTGTCCCAACATGCTGGCTCATGGACGATTGGCGACGATGGATTTGGGACTCGCCTTCTTCTTTATCGCCGCTCTCTATGCTTTTTATCTTTATAGCAAGAACCGAACCAAACGCCGTCTGGCGCTAACGGGCGTTTTGTTGGGATTGGCGTTGGGGGCCAAAGTTACCGCCTTGCTGCTGCTTCCCCTCCTATGCGGCCTTTTGGCTTGGCTCTCGTATGAGAACCATCGCCGTCAATGGAAAAACATTGCCGCCGATTATGCGCAAAGCGCGGCGATTCTTCTTTTGTGCGCTTTCGCTGCGCTGCTTCTGCTCTACGGTTACCCTTTTCGTCCATTTTATTTTTGGGATACGCTCTCCAACGTCTTTTACAAATCCCTGCATACTGGCCGGGCTTCGGAAGCGATTCCCGGAATGCCTCACTTGAACTACGCCTTTTACCTATTCGGCCATTACTCTACGCATGGCTGGCCTTATTACTACGCCGCCGCCATGCTGGTCAAAACTCCAACGGCGGTTTTTCTCGCTCTTTTGCTTGTCCTGGCTTTGGCGCGCCGGAAATGGCTGGGCTGGCCCGACGCCGTACTCGTTTTCGCTTTCTTCCTGATTCATATCGCCGCCGCCTTCAACCGCGTCAATATCGGCTTGCGCCACATTCTCCCCATCTACCCATTGCTCTATATGTATCTCGGACGGATCGTAGAGATAAAACCGAATGTCTTGCGAAAGTACGGCCTTGCAGCGCTCGCTTTTTGGTATTTTTGGACTACTATAAGCATCTACCCGGATTATCTGGCTTATTTCAACGAAATCTGCGGCGGACCGGAACGAGGACAATTCTACCTGGACGATTCCAACATCGATTGGGGAGAAGATTTATCACGCCTCTCCGAATTCCAAAAGCGATATCCTAACGAGCCATTCTACGTCGCTGTCAACTGGATGTTCGATCCCAAGGCTTTTGGCGTCGCTGCGCAGAGTTTGAAATTGGAGCAAATCCCCTCACCGCCATTGGGGATAGCGGCTGTCGGCAAGCATTGGGCGATACGTCAAAGGGTGCAAAAACGTTCTCCCTATTATTTCGATTGGTTGGAAAAATATCGACCCATTGGACAGATAGGACATTCGATTCTATTGTATCGTTTCGAGAAAGCGGAGAGATGAAGATAACTTACGATCCCCGTTATAATATCGCTTATATCCTTTTTCGAGATAAAAACGAGCCGATGGAAACGCTTCGTCTGAGCGATGAAGTGAATATCGATCTCGCGCCGGATGGAAGAATCTACGGCATAGAACTCTTGAACGCCAACCAACAATTGGCTGGCGGTCCAGAGCCTTCTTTGATTTTCGTGAACGAAGCAGAGGGCCGTCGACAGGAAATAGCCATTCTATAGGACAAGGAACTCAAAAGATAATTTCCCTGCAATTCTTTATTGCAAACCTTGAATCAGCGAGCGGTTTTTTATAAATTTCTAAAGATATTTTTGTTTGTTTAACAGGGAAAAGGAGAAACGTTGAGGATGGTAATGGAAAAAATTTGGCCCAACGAGGTTATTTCTCGATCTCCCGCTTCATCCGGACTCCTCGAAAAAATACCGGAGGGGATCGAACGTTCTCAACAGTTTTTCCTTTCCACGCAAAAATCGGCTGGTTATTGGCTTCCTTACCTGGAAGCCGATTCGACGTTGGTAGCCGATTATATCATGTTGGCCCATTATATCGATGAAGTGGACCCTATTCTGGAAAAGAAAGCCCTTCGCTGGCTCTTGGACACCCAATTGGAGGACGGAGGATGGAATATCTATTACGGCGGCCCCAGCGAACTCAACGCCACCGTCAAATGCGCTTTCGCCCTTCAGCTCGCCGGATTCGACCGTACTCAGGAACCGTTGCGCAAAGCGGAGGAATGTCTGCTCCGCCTAGGCGGTTTGTCGTCCGTCAATAGTTACACGCGTTTTTATCTTGGCTTATTCGGGCAGTATCCTTGGAACCGCTTGGTTTCCATGCCCCCCGAGTTGATGTTCCTGCCCACCTCGTTCTATTTCAATATTTATGAAATATCCTCCTGGTCGCGGGCGATCCTGGTTCCCATGTGCATCATTTGGGCGCATCATCCCCAGAAAACGCCCCCTGCAATGGTGGATACCGCTTGCTGGTGGCGGAAAAAAGATCAACGCGCCAATGGCGGCATCAATTTGCGGGAAAAATTTTCTTGGAAGACCTTCTTCTTCACGCTGGACGCCATCCTCAAACGCTCGCATCGATTCTACGCGCCTTTCACGCGCAAAGAATCGCTGCGGCGCGCCGAAAATTGGATGCTGGAACGGATGAGCCGGGGAGGGGGATTGGCCGCCATTTATCCCGCCATGCTTAACGCCATCATCGCGCTGGATTGCCTGGGATGCGGTCACGACCACCCCGCCTTTAAAAACGCTGTGGACGAATTCATGAAACTGATGGTGGAAGAAGAAGACCGGTTGTGGTTCCAACCTTGCTTCTCGCCCGTGTGGGATACGGCGATGGTTACAGCGGCGCTGAAACGCTCAGGCATGCCCGGAAACCATCCCTCCATCCAAAAAGCCGCCGATTGGCTCATCAATCAGGAAATCCGCATCAAGGGCGATTGGCAGATCAAGAATCCTTACGGTCCCGCCGGAGGATGGGCCTTCGAATTCGACAACGACTTTTACGCCGATACCGACGATAGCGCCATGGTCCTCATGGCTCTCAACGGCGCGCGTCTCGACAACGACGAACGCCGCCAGTCCTCCATCAAGCGCGGCATCGAGTGGCTCTTGTCTATGCAGAGTTCCGACGGCGGCTGGGGCGCTTTCGACGTGGACAACGACAAGGAAGTGTTGAATCTTATCCCCTTCGCCGACCACAACGCTCTGCTGGACCCCAGCACCGCTGACGTTACCGCCCGCATCTTGGAGATGTTTGGAGAATTGGGATACAACCTGTCGTTTTCTCCCGTCGCCAGAGCCGTTGAGTTTTTGCGCAGCCAGCAAGAGAAGGATGGATCGTGGTACGGAAGATGGGGCGTCAATTATATCTATGGAACCTGGCAAGTCGTTACCGGCTTAGTCCGAATCGGCATCCCCGCCAGCGATCCCTGCATCCAAAAAGGCGTCCAATGGTTCCTGCTCCATCAAAACGAAGATGGAGGCTGGGGCGAGACCTGCGTTACCTATCAAGACCCCGATCAACGCGGCAACGGACCTTCCACTCCCTCGCAGACGGCCTGGGCCTTGTTGGGATTGATGAATGGCGGCGTTGTCGATTCGGAAGCGGTAGAGCGCGGAATAGCGTATCTTATGAATACGCAAAAACCAGACGGAACCTGGGATGAAGACGAATTCACCGGTACCGGATTTCCCAAAGTCTTCTATCTGCGCTACACCTGGTATCGCAACTATTTCCCGCTCATGGCGCTAGGACGCTATCGTTCAATTAAGGGATTCTGAATTATTGCGTTTCCGCTTTACCTTTGAGGGGGCGTCTAGAGCAAGGTATTTCAGTCCTTAAATATCGGGTTTAGCATCTATAAATAACCAACTTGCTCGAATCTCCGCCCCGATTCGAAAGATTTCCCCATTAGGAGTTGCGAGATTGCCTTCCGAACTATAAAATTTTGTGGTTCGCATTGCTATCCGCCTTTAAGAGACAGTATCTCGAATGGAAGGGATAGAAACCGTATTGCAATTGTTTATGCGGCTATCCATGTTTTCTTTTGGCGGTTTTTTTACGTTTGGAGTACTATACTGTGAGATTTCCTTTCGTCCTTTCCGCTTCGCTTGCGAAATACATGGCGAAGCAAACCTTAAGCGGCCGAAAACGCTTCCCCCTCGTTTTAATGTTAGAACCCACGCTGCGCTGCAACCTCGATTGCATCGGATGCGGACGTATTGCGGAATACAACGCCAATCCCAAGCAATTCAAAGACCTGACCGTGGAAGAATGCCTGCAATCCGTGGAGGAATGCGGCGCTCCCATCGTTTCCGTCTGCGGAGGCGAGCCGCTGGTTTACAAACCAGTCGACGAATTAATCCGCGAATTGCTCGCCCGCAAAAAATACGTCTACCTATGCACCAACGCCATGTTCATGGATCGGTTTTGGGAGCGCATTCCGCCCAACAAACGCCTGGCTTTAAGCATTCATCTCGACGGCATGGAGCAAGGCCACGACTGGGCGGTGGCTCGGCCGGGCACGTTTAAAAAGGTGGTCGAAATCATCGAGGAAGCGAAAATCCGCGGCTATCGCATCTGTACCAACACGACGATTCTCAAAGGCTGCAATCCCGCCGAAATCGCCGAGATGATCGAGTTCCTGCATCGGAAGGGCGTTCACGGAATGATGATCTCCGGCGCCTATCCCCAAGAGGGCGAAAAGGGTGAAGCCTGCCTCAATCGCGGCGAAATGGAAGACGTGTTCCTGAAAATTCTGGGCAACAATGGAACGATGAGCAAATACCGCTTCAACAATACTCCGATTTACGCCGAATTTCTGCAAGGAAAACGCGATCTCCCCTGCTCGCCTTGGGCCAGCCCCAACCGCACTCCCAAAGGCTGGCAAGGCCCCTGTTACGTCCTTCCGGAAAAATATTACGCCACTTTCGCCGAACTCATGGAGTCGACGGATTGGGATCGTCTCGGCCCCGGTAAAGATCCGCGCTGCGCCAATTGCAAAATCCACAGCGGCTTCGAACCCAGCGTGGCGCTGGGTTCTAGCCTGACCCTCAAGGATCGTTGGCGCATGGTGAAGTGGAGCTTCTTTTATTGAATGATGAATGCGGAATGATGAATGATGAATGATGAATAATTCGAATAAACGCTGGGCTTCTAGACGGGGTGGTAAAAGCAAGACGAAGTCTGCCTTTGATCGTTCCCTCAAGGGCAGGCTGACGCCTTGGTCTTGCCACCCCTCCCATCAATATGTTGGCCTATACTTCAAATCAAATGGCATATGGTATTAATATGACTTGGTATTACCGCCCCATTCCACAGGCGTCCATGATAATGCGGAAAACATCCGTATTATCCCGCCAGCCGTTGCATCGTTCGGAACCGGGGCCGTATCCCGCCAAAATTACAGGCTCCGCCGTATGCTCGTTCGAGACAAAGCTGATTTTGTGGAAACGGGCGAGGATATCGCCCCAGACTTCTTCCGGTTTTTTCCAATGCAGCGCTAAAAATTCCGTATCCTTCGGTTCCAAATCCACGCCGACGGAATCGTGAAACGCTTGTTGAACCTGCTGCGGCGTGGGCTGGGCGCCGAGTTCCTCTTTGATTTGCAACAATGGCTTGGTTTGTCGTCCCAGGATTTGTAAACTCTCTTCGTTTCCGCCGTTAATAGCCAAACCGCCGGTTTCGTGATCGGCGGTGACGATAACCAGCGTATCGGGATGCGTCTTTGCGAAATCGAAAACGGCGGCGATGGTTTTGTCGAATTCTTCCACTTCCCTCAAGACGCTTCCGGCATCGTTGGGATGAGAGACTTTATCGATCTTGGCCCCTTCCACCATAAGAAAAAAACCCTTTTTTTCCTGGGATAGAATATCCAAGGCGCCGCGGGTTGCTTCCGATAAAGAAATATAATCGCGTTCCGTCGCCGCCAGCCAATCCCGGTAGGGGGTCCGAATATCGAAAACGCCATACAACTTCGGGGATTCCCTATGGTTTTTCATATCTTGCAGGGAGTTGGCGATGTAGTAACCATTTTGTTGGGCCTGCGCATTGATTTCCTCTTGGCGTTTCTCAAAAGCGGATCCCAAAATCAGGTCAGGCTGCGTGAAAACGAATGTCCAACGAATTACAGCATCGTAATCATAACGGGAAGAAATATGGGAGGTGAACGCGGATTCCGTAGCATCAAAGGGAGGAATATTCGCCACGATGCCCGTCTTCTTTCCATTCCGCTTAGCGATTTCCAAAAGAGTGGGGCAGCTGTTGCCGTCCGCATCGATCGATATATGGCCGTTGAAGGCTTTGACGCCGCAGGAAAACGCCGTGGCGCTGGCGGCGGAATCCGTTACTAATCCATCCGTTGGCGCATGCAGCATCCAACCTGTCGTTCCTTCATTCAGCATCTCGACGAACGCTGGTTCGATTTTGAGTACTCTTTCGGCGTAGAGATGATAAAGCAGAAGATGGGAAGCCCCCATCCCATCCCCAATCATCAAAATCGCGTTTCGCGCAAGAGGTTCACCGAATCCGGGAAAAGCAATAAATAATCCAATAAGAGATATCAAGATATATCGATTTATAAGACGAATCTTCAAAAGAGAACGCTCCTTTTTGGTTTTTTTGGAGGAGTATACACGCTGAAGATTAATATCTTATCCGCTGTGGATGAGAATTGAGTTAGCGGAAGGAATTTTTAACGAAGAACTAACGATTTTTTGAAGAGCTATCGCCCCATCCTGGTCATCCTTTGATCCTGGCCATCTTGATTCGGACATCTTATACCAACATGCATTGAGATTGTTGTTTTCAAAATTCCTCTCCCAAGATTGGGAGAGGTTAGGTGAGGGTTGATATTATTAGGCTTATATTTCCCTCACCCTAACCCTCTCCCAAAGGGCGAGGGAATTTATAAGCTGCAATTGTAACGCAGATTGGTATTAAATCTTCTAGGAGAAGATCAGCCTAGAGAGGCGAGGGGACGATTTCAAACGAAATAAAGCGCTTACTGGGTGGATATTCATGACCATCGATCGATTTCACAACTTTTTACAGAACTCGATGGCGGCCTTCCTTATTTTGTGATTGATTGAGAGAGGCAGGAACGAAGGAAGGGAGGAAAGCGCGATGAAATTGAAAAAAGCCGCCCTCGCCATAATTCTGATCGTTCTGAGTTTAGCGGGTTTGAAAACCTGGCTGGACAAACCCTACTGCACGCTTGAACTTTTGGAAGCGCATACGCAAAAAAGCAAAAGAAACATCATCGTCTATTCCTTGATTAAACTTTCCCCGCAACGGCGGGAGTTGCATGGAAACGATCCCTATAAACTCTATCTCAACATCGACGATCCTGATGGGCTTCTTTCCGTCAAATTAACTGTGGACGGAAAACCGATCCCGGTGGAATTGAAAGCGGATACCCGCACGATCCAGAAGGAAATCCCTGGCGATACGGAATTCGGCTTGCATCATTACGAGGCGTTCGTCACGGATCGGAAAGGAAAGACGGCCAAGACGCAAGCGCTCGTCAAGGTCTCCGCCGCCTAACGCCTCATTCGTCCCTGCGCGTTGGACGTTATTGGCGCAGGGCTTTTTCTAAAAATATTCCCAATCGGTCGCGGTATTCCAGCATTGCAGCTGGGTCTTTGGCGTATTCCGTGCGCGATCGAATAATCGTTTCCGGAATGTCCAATAATTTCTGAGCTTGCTTATTCATCGATGGCGGTAGGCGGTCGGTTTTCGCCAATTCGGAAATCATGTAAAAATATTCGTAGTCTTCGATGCCTTCGCGCAGCATTTCCCAGCGGATGGAATCGACGGGACCGCAGATTCTTTTCTGACCGTCGTTCCACGAGCGCGGCGGATAGATGAAACGCCCGTCGCCGTTGCCCCAATGGCCTTTGAAACCTACAGGATGGCCATAGCCGGTCAAGTAACTCATAGGATCGGTCCAGGGATTCTGGATTTCGGGTTCGGGATAGGCCAGGCCGCTCGTCCAGTAGTTGCTTTCCCAAACGAGGCATCCTTGCACGCCGTACTTTTGCGTCATCCATATCCAGCTGCGCATATCCACGGCGGGATGGTCGATAAACAAACCCGGATAGGGCTGCTTGGGGCCGGTGCAGACGTACCACCAAAACGCATCGCCTTCTTTTTGGCGCTGTTGCCCAATTACCGGATCGTATTGATCGATGATGGGACACCAGATATCCACAAAACCGGCAAGTTCTTTTTCCGGCTGTTCCGTCAACATGCGCTTCAAGCCCGGCGCGCTATGGCGAATCCGTTCCATGCCCTCTTTGACGAATTCGTAATCCTTGGGATCCGGCTCGTCGAACCAATAGATATAGGCTTTGTCCAGCCATCCTTTTTCGCGCAGATGATTTTCGATCGTAGATGCGTATTGTTTAAAGAGGCGCTCGTATTCGGGAGTTCCTTGTTCGTAATCGCCAATACGCCCTTTATGACGGCTGTGAAACGTTCCGCCCCCCATGCCAACCAAGGATAAATGCAATCCCGTAAATCCGAATTCGTCGAAATAACGTTTACCCGCCTTATCGAAATCGGCAAAATCAAAGGTGAAATCGCCGCGTAGTTCGTAACGAATGGGATGGAGCATCGTAGGATTGTAAGGGGAAATGCGATGATCGCGGAAATTTTGCAGATAAAGATCGACGGTCTGGTCCAACTCTTCCGCCGCATCCAAATGATGATAGCGTTTCACAAGACCAGGCGAAAAGCCGAAAGCGGTGCGTAAATGGAATTCGGCGGGAATCTCGAAATCGTAGACCTTTAAGCGCAACGGTACTTGTTCCTCCCACCCATCCGCTTGTAAATGCAACCGGCCTTTATAGATTCCGCCGGGAACATCTCGCGGAATCTGAATCGTAATCCAAAACGGATAATTGCGTCCGGCCTCCAGGTTGAGCGGTTCATCCGCCAATGGCAGCGGATCGGGCCATAAACCGACGCAGCCCCAGGCGTCCGAGGGGTTGGAGATGGAGACATACTCCACTTGCTTCATGGATATATTCTTGGCCGGGATGCGGGCGCCCGACGGGCCGGAAAGGTCTTCCGCCATGATGCGCAGATGTTTCATCGCCTGTTTGGGACGCAGAACCACCTGCGCTGGTTCGAATTCGCCCTTGGCGGCGGAAAATTGAACCTCTTTACCTTTCGAACGCGGGATGGGACGCGAGACGGATATTTTATAAGTTGATGGGCACCACCACAGCGCCGAAACGCCGCCGTCCTGCAACGTTTGTCCATAATTGGCTTCGTAAAGACAAGAGACGAAAAATGGAATTTCCGTTTCGTACAGCGTTTTCCGATTATCCGCGATGCGAACGCAGAGGGTGCGGCTGCCGGATGCTTCGATAGAATAGGGAACTTCCGCCTTGCGTTTTTCCCGTGGTTTCAGGACAACGCGGATTTTTCCTTTGCGTGGATTTTTATCTTCTTTTACTTCCGGCTGGATCAGAAGCGCCAAGCGATTATCCGATTTGTTTGTCAGCTGAAGCCGAAGCGAAGAGGCTTCTTGCGGGCGAGGATTTCCCGCATCGAGCAGAAGAACATCGAGTTGAGGATCCGATTGCAGGATGCGCGCAAAGGTAGACTCGCATTGCATGGCGGCGAGAGTTTTATCCAATCGCGATTCGAATTGATAGCGGTCGACCTGAAAGCTGCACGATCCTTTTTCATCCGCCGCGCCTTCTAGTTTTATTTCCACAGTTTTGGAGAATAGCAGCGATTCGGGCAATGAAAACGCGGATGCGGAAGCGTCTTTCATTGCGCCCAATAGCGTCCATTCCCCGCCGTCCTTGCGTACGGAGACCTGGCAAACGCCGCTTGAATAATCATTGAGGTTGACTTCGACGGATGCTTTTTGAAATGCGCCTGCGGGCGCTTCGTGACGATAGATAACGCAAGAAGAAGAATCAAACAACCAGCGGGGGGAATTGAATCTCGTATTGGTGTAAGCAAGAAAACGGCAGGAGTTGGAGCCGTAATCGTTCGTTCGATGTTCGGCGGAATAAGTATCTCCTTCTATCCGCTCGCCGCTTCCCAATTCGATTCCATTTTGACGATGATAGATAGGTTGAACGGGATAAAGGTTGACATCGTCGAAAGTAAGTGTTCCATTGACCCGCCAATGGCCTAAGCGGAAAACCGCTTTCTTGCATCCATCGGGAACGCGAAAAACGAAAGCGTATCTCTGCCAGGATGGCGTCAAACGGATATCGCGGTTGGCGAACGCCGGACCGCTGACCGCCGAACCATTGCTCGTCTCCGATTCCGCCTTGCCCCAGAAGGAGAATTCATAATAATCCCCCGGCAGTAAAGCGACAGGATCGCTGCGCCAGGCGGCGTCGTCATCGCCATGGCCGGTTACGGATATCGCTCGTTGCGATGAATATCCCGCCGCCGCTGCGCCATGTTCTATTGGCGGATTCCAATGGCTGGGCGTGAAAACGCCGTTGACGGTTTCGCCGGACTCAAAATCCTTGTTGAGTATTTCCCCCGGCCATACCGTTCCTGCCCATAAAACCATCAACAAACAAAAAAGCATTCGAATCGACATGACGCCATCTCCTCTTCATTTCAGGATAAGGCTTATCGTATCAAAACTAATGTGGAATATAAAAGCCGGGTAGCAAGGCCAAGGTTTTTCCCGCCCATGAAATATCCCCATTTCATCATTAAAAAGGAAAGCCCGTTCGACGAACGGGCTTTCTTCACAATCTAGTAATAAATTGTCGTTTATTTGATTATGCGGCTTACGCTGAGGTTGTCCACCAACACGGCGGAGGTCATGCCGGGGGCGCCGTTTTGCACGACGCATAGAATCGGCATCGCTGAATTTTCTACGGAGAATCCGCCGCCGATCGTCAGCCGCTTCGCTGGACCGCCCGCTCCGGGCAGCGTGGAATTATTGACGAAGAGAGCGATGGTGCTGTTGTTATTGGTCATTACCAATGCCATCGCGCCGCCTGCGCCGGATTGCAGCCGCGCATCCACCGCCGCTTGCAGGAATTGGGGGAATCCGCCCTGCAAAGCATTGGCGAAAGCTCCCGCGTTCGCCGCCGCTGCGCCGCCGCCGACGGACAGCAGCAAGCCAAGGCCGCCTTCGGGATTCGCCGCCGATTCAACCGTTCCCGCGTCGCCGTTCACGTTTTTCACCAAGGCGGATAGATCGCCCTCGAACGAGCCATCCACATCCAGCGCCGCCGGAGAAACGTAGGGGGAGGGGTAATAGGAAACCGTCAAATTGTCGATATAAACCGTCACCGGTCCCGCCGCCGAGCTGGGAACCGTCACTTGAAGCGCGGGCTGCAACTGGGCGTTTGGCGCGGCGTAGAGCAATTCAACTTTGCCCATCTTGCCGACAGGTACGTCCGCTCCGCTGGCCAATGTATAACCCAATTGATTGTCGATGGGCGAATTCAAGCCTACGATCGCCGCCGAGCATCCTGGAACATCGGCTTGCAGGGACATCGAGATCAACACCGGATCGGAGCCTACGGCGATTCCCGTTTTCATGATGCCCAATACGCCTTCACCCGGTTTGGCCGTAACAATCAACGCCCGTCCATCGATCGAATCGGGAGGAGCGCCGCCCACGGAAAGCGCCGCCAAATTGAATCCGCCGGGAGCAGAGTAGGAGAAATTCGTTTCGTTAATCGAATCCTCGACGAACTCGACGCGCAATAGTTCCTTCGCTGGTACGACATAGATTTCGAACGTTTTACCCAACGAACCGCCTCGCGAACCTCTCGCCTCGATGGAAACGAGAAGAGTCGTATCGACGTAAGCGTCCAAAGGCGCCGCCGTTATCAGCTGGGCGCCATCGATGCGTAAAAGGCTGCTCGCATTGTAATAAGGAGCGGTAAAGGCGTAAGTAAAAGTCTCGCCGGCGTCCACATCCTCGGTGGAGAACGATCCCACAACCGTACCGGCGGGGCTTTTAGAAGCCACGGCGTTGGAATTCAAGTAAATATTCGACGATTTGTCGTCTATGTCATTAAGAGCGATGGCGAAGGTTTTGCCCATAGTCAAGCCGTCGATGTCTTTGCTTTGAACGCTGACGAGCAGGGGATTGGGCAGCGTCTCGTAATCCAGCGCGCCTCCGACTAACAATTTATCGCCCTCGATGTAAAACAAGCCGTTGGCGTCGCGGTAGGGATCTACGAACGAGTAGGTATGGGCATCCTTCGTATCCAGGTCGACGGAAGAGAGAGTTCCGACAAACGTCCCGAACGGGCTATTTTCGTTTACGTTGGCCGGACTGAGAACGACATCCGTAATGCCTTCATTGATGTTGACGATTTTGATATCGAACGTCTTGGCCCATGTCCAACCACCGGCGGATGTGCTGCGAACGGTGATCAAAAGGCTGGTTTGCGATTCGTAATCCAATAATCCGCCCACTTTCAATTGATTTCCCTCCAGGCGGAAGAGACCGTTTGCATCTTTATAAGGTTCGTCGAAGGAATACGTATACGCTTCATTGAGGCCGATCGAAGAAAAAACGCCCACAAGCGAGCCGATGGGACTATTTTCCTCCGCATGGGCCGGCGTCAAGAGAATATCCAGCAATGGATTCTCTTCATCAACAATAGAGATGACGAAAGTTTTGGCGAGCGTTACGCCGACGGGGTCTTTGCTTTCGATGGATACTAACAGGCTGGAATAGGGAATCTGGCTCAACTCGCGCGTCAGAACCAATTGGTTGCCTTTCAAAGCGAAAACGCCAGAGGCATTGTAATAAGGCCCCACGAAGTTATAGACGAATTGCGAGGGATCGTTGTAGGCAATATGACTCGTGGAAAGGTTGCTCACGACCGTCTCTAATTTGGCGTTTCGCTTTACGAGAGTGAAATCGGCGAGAATATCTTTCGGTCCCACCATGACGCCGATTTCCAAGGATTTCGAAAGCGTCATTCCTCCCGCATCCTTGCTGGCTACCGTAACCACCAGGCTGGGCGGCAATGCGCCCGCATCCACCGGTTTCGCCAATCTCAACTCGTTCCCTTCGATCTTAAAATAACCGCCCGCGTCCAAATAGGGTTCGGCGAAAGAATAGGCGAAGGGGGAAGCGGAACTATCTACATCCTTAGATGATAAGTATCCGATAATATCGTTGGGTTGAGCGCCGCGACTGATCCAATTGGGATAAAGGGAGATGTCGTACGGCGGATCGTTGGCGTCGTTGAGTTTGATTTCGAAGGTTTTTCCCAACGTCAAACCGCCCGAATCGGCGGCTTGAATGGAGACGAGAAGGCTGTGCGGCAATGATTCGTAATCCAATACTTGCGCCGCTTTCAACGCATTGCCCTCCAGGGCGAATAAGCCGTTCGCGTTGTAATAAGGCGCCGTAAACGTGTAATAGGAACTTTTATCGAGATCCTCGTCGATCATGCTAAACCATCCTAAGATCGTCCCGATCAGGGCGTTTTCGTCCACCACAAGAGGATCGGCGGGATTCATGACGATATTGGTTGGCCGTTCGTTGACGTCTTTGATTTTAATTTCGAAGGTTTTGGCTAAGACTAAGCCTTTTGAATCCTGCACTAAAACCGTTACGAGAAGAGACGGATAAATCTCGTAGTTCAGATCGCCGTTCACCTTCAATTGATCGCCGTCGATAACAAACTTGCCATCCGCATCGCCGTAGGGGCTAACGAAAGAATAAGTAAAGGTTTCGTAAGCGTCTTCATCCGCCGCGGACAAGCGTCCTACAACGGTTCCCAGCGGGCTGTTCTCCGCTATTTCGGCGGGGAAAAGTTGAATATCCTTGGGACTTTCCGCAACGTTGTTTACGCGAATTTCGAAACTTTTAGATACCGCCATGCCGCTTGAATCTATGCTTTTCACCGAGATAACCAGACTGGGATAAACGAGCCACTCGTAACTCACCCATCCTGCCAATATCAGTTTATTCTCCTCGAGGCGGAAAAAGTACGTCGCATCGTAATAGGGTTCAGTGAAGACGTACTCGAACGTTTCGTCGGCATCCGGGTCCACTGTAGAAAATTCGCCGACTACCGTTCCAATGGGAAGGTTCTCGTCAATCAAGAATGGATTGGTCACGGCGCCATCGGGAATCGGATTTAACAAAATATCGGTTGGCGCAGAATCCGCCATCAGAACGGTTGGAAACCATCCCAATAACAAAACCAATCCGATCAAGTGAATCCGTCTTAGGCTTGTTGCATTTTGTATTGACAACATAAACGTTGTCCTCCTTATCCTTGATTCTCTTCGCTCAGTTCCAAATCCATTACCGCCTATTAAAACACAATTATCGTTTCTTTGCCATCGAACAAACCATTTATCCATTGGATTTTCATGGATCGTTGACAATCTCTGCGAAACGAGAGAGGAGATGCGATTCCAAAAACGACGCCTTGCAACGACGATTCCGGCGCGCTGATTATTCCCTTTCGATCTTCCCCCAATTCAACCCAACTCCAACATTATCAAAGTTTCGATAATGCCCTACGCTTCGATCCGCAAAGAATCCCAACCATTTTAATATATACCGAAAGATATGTCGAGGTCTTATTTCATTTACCTTACGTCTTATTAGCCGAATTAATCTCGCTTTATAATATAACGATTCCCGCAAAACAACGCTTGAAAAGCGCTTTAGGAAGTATTTTTTTTAACTTCCAGCATTTTATGCGTTTGCGTAAGGCGGATTTCTCTTGGTTTTGGCGATCCTCTCTTCGATGATTCGCGAGGGAAACGAACGCCAAATGTCTCGTTATCGAGGGATTTTTTGCGGTTTCTTATAGCATTCTTTCCCGGCGAGAACGATGGGAAGCGGCGATTCGCGCTCGCTGCCGTGATCGAGATTGCACTTCAGCATTTCCGGCGTAATCTCTCCTTTGGCATGAAAAACGGACAACCGCCGGCAAAGATTCTTCAATTCCCTCACGTTGCCGGGAAAGGGATAATGCAAAAGAAATTCCGCCGCCTCCTTCGTCAACCGTTCAGCTCCGCCGGGATTCATGAAATGCCGAAAAAGCAACAAGATATCATCTTCCCGGCGGCGCAAGGGCGGCGTCTCGATCCGCAATACGTTTAACCGGTCGAATAAATCGGGAAGAAAGCGTCCGGCGGCGATATCCCGCTTCATATCGCGGTTCGAAGCCGCCACAACGCGCGTTTGCGTCTGGATCGCCTTCGCGGCGCCGACGCGAGTGAAGGAGCCTTCTTCCAGAAAACGAAGGAAGCAGCCTTGCAAATCCAACGGCAACGAACTCACTTCGTCGAGAAAAGCGCTGCCTTCGTGGGCGGATTCCAAAAAGCCGATATGGCGCTTCACGGCGCCGGTGAACGAGCCGCGTTCGTGGCCGAACAGAGACGATTCCGCCGTCGCCGGATGCAGAGAGGCGCAATCGACGACGACGAATTTTCCCCCTTTGGCCGGTCCCAGGCGATGAATCGCCCGCGCCAATAGTTCTTTTCCCGTTCCTCGTTCCCCCGTGAGGAGAACGGCGTCCCAATGCTCGGCGGCGGCGTAAACCCTATCCGCCAATTCCAACATGGCCTGACTCTCGCCGATAATGCGAAATTTGGATAAATCCCTTTTCACGATGGCGGCCTCCTTCCCGTTGATCGGTTTCCGGAAGGGAATTCCGGTTTCGACGAAAAGAAAGCCTAGACGATGGGGCGCCGTCCATTCATCCCCCAAACGCCGCTATTTTGTCCCTATTTTGCCGTTATTTTACGAAAAAAAGGCCTTTGTAAGCTATTCTTATATCCCATTCCCCCATTCGCGCCGTCATTGGCCTTTTACCGCCCATTTCAACAGGGAAATCTGAATGCCGTTCAAGCCAGGCAGGAGATAGGCAATATATTCGCTCCCTTCATGCTCGACGATCTCCGGCGCGGCGATGGGCAAGGAACCGACGTACTTCGAATCGTCATTGACGCCGAACAGGAGAGGATTTTTCGAACGGTATATATGCGATACGGCGTCCGTTCCGTAACGCTGAGTGCGGAAAAGGTAGTAATACCCCGAATCGCGGTGAAAAAAAACGAATGGGCATTCCGCCGCCGAGGGGCCATCGCCGCCGATTCCGCCGCTGGATACGATGACGGAGTCGCTCCAGCGCCGCAGATCGGCGGAAATGCGGCAATAAACCGCCCCCTTGCCTTGGGGATAGGCGGTGTAGTAGCAATAGAAAAGATCGCCCGCCTGCAACGCCATCGGATCGCGGGTATTGGCTCCGTATTCTTCCGTAAACATTCCCGAACGCCCGCTGTCGTTCAATTGGCGGGCGAACGTTTTTCCATCCGATCCCGTCGCCAGGCAGATATGCTGCCAATCTCCGTAGAACATGTAGAAGATGTCTTCGATATGCAGAACGTACGGCGCTTGCAAACCGCCGTCGGTCTCCCCGAAATTGGGGTCGGCCTGCATAACGACGCCCATCGGCGTCCAATCGGCGCTGGTGATTTCCTCGCCTTGCCAGCGGTAAAAAAGCCGGGTTTTCTGGCCGCAACGGGTATGGCGGATACACGACCAGAGTTGCCAGGTTCCATCCGCCGCCTGCCAGACGGAAAAATCCACCGGTTGCTGCTTATCCGTCCCTAACGGTCCCAGGTCTGGATTTCCCGCGATGGTCCAATCTGCGCCGTCGAGCTGGGGAATCCACACTTTTTCTTCCTCCGCGGCCAAAGAACCAGCCTGCGCCAGGATGCAGGCAGCGAACAGATAAGCAGACGTTTTCATGACAAATACGCCTCCCCGCATGGCGCGTATACCCATGACTCAAGTGCAAAATTTTTTTCTAACATATCATATCCGCAGGATTTGTCAAACAAGGGATTGAAGCAGTGAGATCAAGAAAAACTCTCTGCCGGGAGTTCGCGGATAGGTGGAATTTGACTAAATTATGGGAATAGAGTATTTTGGTTCTCGATGTGGTGAATCAGGACGTTCTTGGTCCAGCCGAATTTCTTGGTCATGCGGATGTAGAACTCGCGTTGAAGGTCGTCTTTACAGTTCATCAAAATAACGACATTGTGCGTCCACCCAATTTCTCTCACCATTGGTGAGAGTTTTTCATTCCCGCTATAGGTTTCGGAAAATTGTTTCATCCGCCAGAGGTTTGGGGCGGAAAATCCGTTAACGCCGGGGAATTCCGCTTGGAGGTCTTGAGCAAGCCGTTCGACAATGGACTTGCCCCAAGTTTCTCCCTCTTGCCGTTCCACAATCATCCGGCCGATATCCTAATAGAGCGCAATCAACGCTTTGTTGACCGCCTTAAGCGCTTCATACTGGGCGGAACGGATGCGTTGCTTAATCTCTCCTATGAGGGCGGCATATTGGTCAACATGTTGGTTGGTCATAGAATTTAATGATGAATGATGAATGATGAATGATGAAAAATAATGGATGTTTCACGGGCAGAAACAACCTAGCCATTGTCACCAAGTCTCCTTGTCTCCTTTGGTGGGCTCGCTTCGCTCGACCCACCCTACCCAACTCTCATACCACGCCGCCGCATCCTCATTATCTCTTTCCGCTTCGGGCCTGAGCCGTATTTCTAACATTACAATCGTTTTCGGATTTTGGCCAACGCATCTTCCGCTAAGCGGCCTTGGTTGCCGTCAAGTGCGAACGCCTCCAATCTACGATCCAATTCAATTTTCTGCTTTTCGGATAGCGATAACGCCTGTTGGTCTTCCGCAATGCTATCCCAAAGGTCTTCCACGATCCGCAAACGTTGATCGACTGTGAGATTTCTTATCGATGGATTCATGCTTCTTGCCCTCTTTATCAAACAGAATTATCCAATGGGAAGGGAAAAGCCGTTTTGTCTCTAGCGAAGTCCTGTTAATTAACCTTAATAAAATCCTAACGCCATCAAGAAAATTCTTTTTATTTCAATTCCAACGGCGTTAGTTTGATGTTGCGATACGCCACCGGCCCATGATCGCCTTGCAGCATCAGCGGCCCCGCCGGCGCTTCCGGGGCTTGGCGCGATTCGTTCAAGGAAGCCCGCGTGGGGCCGGTTACTTCCACGTTCTTATGAACCACCGTTCCGTTGTGAGCCACCTTCATGAATTTGGCGTTCTCCGTCTTCTCTCCTTTTTCGTTGAAGCGCGGAGCGCGGAAAACCACGTCGAAGGATTGCCATTCGCCGGGCGCCTTGCTGGCGTTGACGAGCGGCGGATGTCCCTCGTAGTCTTGTCCGTCTTTGTGGCGGGCGTAGACTCCGCCGCAATCGCCGTATTTCAGGTCCGTCTTTTGGTAACTGTCGAGCACCTGAATTTCATATAATCCTTGAAAATAAACGCCGGAATTGGAGCCGACAGGCACATTGAATTCAATATGCAAACGGCAATCGCCGTGTTTATAATCGCTGAGAAGGTTGCAGGTATTTCCTCCCGCTCCATTGACCATGATCCCTTCGCCGGGAACGATGTCGAAGCGCTTATTGTCTTTTTCGCCGAGCTTCGCGTCTTTAGCGACCTGCCATTGGCTAGCTTCGGATAATCCATGCCATTCGCTCAGGTCTTTACCGTTAAATAGTATTACTGCTTTGGCTTTTGGCTTTTCCGTTTTTTCTTTCTTCGATTCTTTCTCTTTTTGTTTATCCGCTTTGACTTTTTCGATTTTCGGTTTTTCCGCTTTCTTTTCGGCGGCGAACGGCGAAGCGCCGATCAAAAACAGTCCTAATGCGAGAATAAGGGGAAAACGGATTTTATTTCGCAGGCTCCACATAATTCTTTTCACCTCAATAGGAAGAATGATTGACTCGAATCGCTCAATTATACTGGATCCTCAAGATTCTAAACAAGGAATCCTCACCATCCCCCGCTGGCGCCGCCGCCGCCGGACTCTCCCCCGCCAAAGCCGCCGAACGATCCTCCGCCACCCCCTCCAGACCCGCTGCCTCCTCCACCAAAGTCACCGAAGCTGCTTCCTCCTCCGCCAATGCCGCCGAAACCGCCGCCGAAACCGCCGCTTCCGCCAAAATGCGATCCGCCGTTCCAATATCTCCGGCGAGGTCCACCTCCGCTGATAAACATATAGAGTAAAAACAAATTGGGATGGCGGATGTAAAGCGATAATAAGATAAGGAAAACAATAAATGTGAATCCGAATGCAATTTTTCCGAATACATCATGCTTAAAACGCCGGGAAGCGTCCGACCGTTGCGGCTTAGGCGCCGCCAAGCGGGAAATTTCGAATTGGTTAAGGGGGATATTTTTATCCTGCGCGATTTTTTCCACTAGCGCGGCGGCGAGATTCATTACCCCGTCGCCGTAACGACCCTGCCGGAAAGCGTCCGGCAGCAGCGTCCGCGTCAACCGCGAGGCTACGGAATCGGGGATGACGCTTTCCATGCCATAGCCGACTTCGAGGCGGTATTTTCGCTCCTTGACGGCGATGAGAAGCAGCAGTCCGTCGTCTTCGCTCTCTCGGCCTACGCCCCATTGCTTGAATAAATCCACCGCGGCGTCTTCGATGCTTCCATAGCCTTTTTCTTCTATTCTGGAAATCGTGGCGACAGCTAGTTCGGCGCCCGTCAATTCTTTCAATTTCCGCGCCAGCGCATTGAGAGATTGTTCTTGGTTATCGGGAATGATCCCAGCGAAATCCGAAACGAAGTTAACGGGATGAGGCCAATTGGCGCTCGACGTCTCTACATTTCCAGATATCACTAGGAGACAGAATAACATAACGGCCCATCGCGCCGCGAAAATTCTATTTTCCCGCATCATGAGCTCCGCTCGCTTTCTTCATTGCCGCCCAGCCGATCAATAACCTCCGCCAATTGGAAAAGGGCTTCCGTATACTCTCCGAAAAGACGCGCCATATCGGCAAGGGAAATCGACTCCTGGCCTAGGTCGCATCGCCGTACTGTAAGGCAGGGACTGGCATCAATTATCGCGAGTCTCTTCAACGACGCCAATATCTCATCCTTGTTTACCGGCGGCTCTTCATTCCCAAAAAATCGCAGCATATTGCGGAACACGGGAAACAACTGCCGCTGCGCATCCACTAAAATAGTCAGTAATTGGCGACCGCGGCTGCGGCCTCCTTGTTCCATGTATATTTCCCGCAATCGGATCAATTTTCCTTTGATTTGTTCCTCGATCTTCGCCCGCAGCATCTCGCGGGGAATCGTCAATTCCCGCAAACGGTTGGTTTCCCCGGCAATTTGCAAGCCTTTATCCTTCATCTCGATCAATTCCAACGGAAACGTATCCGCCGAACGGAGGAACGTCTCCACGGACAGGCACAGCGGCGCAACGATTCGGCGTTTCAAACCTTTCCTCACGATGGGCTGCAATTGTTCCGCATCGGAGAACGCAAACCGGTCGAATAGAATCAGGGAATTGACGTCAGATTTTTGGGAATGATAATCCTTCGTCGTCACGCTGCCGTATAAGTACATCGAATCGATTCGAGATTGGAAAATATTCTCTATTTCCGTGAAATAGGCTTTCAAAACGGGTTGAATCCGCTCATGGATCGTTTCTAAATGGCGAATCATGCGAGCGTCCCTCTGATTTTTTTATGCCGCGAAAAAATAGCCCTTTTGGCAATTCATTAGATAAAACGTTGAGAATCGATTTTTATATCGCGTTTCATTTGCTAATAAATCCTTTAGAAGATTTTTTACTTTCTCCTAACAACTCTCTAACGCATCCTGACAGAATCCAAAATGAAGCCTATACTTTAGTCTAGGATATTCAAAATTGTTCCGATAATTTCTTTATCTCGCCATAGCCGAACGGCGGGGGCCATTTGTACGATCATATTCCTTTTCTATGGGGATTGGCATGGATAGAGAATCGATGAAGAGGAAAAAAAACTTCTGCGCAATATGGAATCGTTTATTCGTCGTCGCGTTAATAGTTCTATTGGCGGCTATTCCCTCCGCTTGGAGCCAGGGCGATAAATCCGATGGAGACCGCATCGATAAACTGGAAAAAGAAAATGCTCAATTGCGCCAAATGATCGAGGCTTTGCAGATGCGCCTGGACCGCGTCGAAGGCAAAAAGGAACAGGAACCGGCTAAAGAAGAGGATTCCGGCAAGAAAAAGAAGAAGAAAGACGAGAAGAAAGAAGAATCCGCTCCCTCCGAAGCCGATCAGGTCATATCCGCCACGGAAGCGGCCGCCGACAAATCCCAACGGCGGCGAACGGAAGAATACGCCGTGGAATCCGAAGTGGAAATGGAGCAAACAAAAGGGAAAAAGGAAGAAGCCTGGCTGCCTTCCCTGCGCGGCGAGCAGTTTCAATTGGGGGGGAGATTGCAAGTGGATTATTACGATAGGGAAGACGAAACGCTGTTACCGTCCGCCTTTCCGGAAAATCCCGGCGGAACGTTTAAGGTCGACGAGTTCCGCCTTAGCCTGGACGCCGATTTCAAAAACAAAATCCGCTTTCACAGCGATATCGATTTTGTGGACGAAGAAGGCAATACCCGTCTTTTGGAATCTTATATCGATTTCGACGAATTGCCTCTGAACTCCGATCTGCGCGTTGGTTTGCAGCCGCAGTTCTTTCGTCCAGCGCGGTTTACGGAAAATTATCCCCTCGCAGGAACCGCTTTTTGGCGCGGCCGCGATATCGGGGCAACCTGGAGAGGCGTCTATGGCCCGGTTTACGCCTATGCCGCCGTTTCCAACGGTTTGAGGTTGAACGATAAAGCCGTGGGCGAAGACGATTCCGTAAAAGCGATCGGCGTGGACGAAAGTTCGATCGACATGGACGGCGGCAAAGAATGGAGCGGCGGCCTCGGCGCCGCCTACGATTTGGGCGCCTATGGAAAGTTCGATCTTCTGGGTTTTGCGTTGATTGGCGATCTTGATCAAAACGATCTCGATTTCCTTCAGACGGCGGTTCCCGGATATGGACAATCCAATAATGACAACCGCGAATGGTTCGGCGGCAACCTGGAATACGATATCGAAGAGTGGGATTTCTTCGCCCAAATTATATCCGGCCGGGATGGAGAGATGGATCGCACCGGCTGGTATGCGGAATTATCGCGGAAATTTACTTTTTCAGGACTGAAATATTTAAATTCGATTCGCCCCTTGGTCCGCTATGGAGAGTTGGATGTGGATTTAAACAAAAGACCCTACTCCGCCGACGGTTCATTGACTTGGGACCGGCGGCAATGGCTTTTCGCCCTGATTTCGGAACTGACCCGCAACGTCAATTTCCGCGCGGAATACGCGCTGAATCAGGAAGAAACGGGGGGGCCGGACGTACAAAACAACGAATTGCTTTTCCAACTCGAAATCGTTTTTTAATCATTCCCAATCGAAGTCCTGGGGGAATGGCTTCTTAAAACTTGCGCTGCTCATCATATCCAAATTAATCGATTCCGCTGTTTCCAGCGTTTGATCTTTTCGCCCAGCGCAAGAGGATCGGCGATGGAATAGGCGGCGAGAAATTCTTCCTGGCAAAGAGAAGAATAAAAACATGGGAAATATTCTATCCGCTACGGGAATAGGGGATATTCCCCATCCCTTTCAAAGCCTTTCATCGACTATGAATACTCAACATTTTGTAGAAAGTCTGAACTATACCGATATTCTCATTTCTCTCTCCGCCGCCGCCATTCTAGCAGCGCTGCTAGCCTATCATCCCAAACGGCAGGTGGAGACGGGAGGACCGGTCAACGATAAGGAACTGAAGCAAAACCAAATCCTCATCTGCGTGGCGGGCGCCACGCTTGTCTGCCTGATCCGAGGCAGTTTGGAACTTTCCTTCGGTTTGGTGGGTCTAGGCGGCTTGGTGCGCTACCGCACTTCGATGCGCAATCCTACCGATCTTTCCTTTATCTTCATCTTGATCGGAATAGGAATGTCCTGCGGTCTCCAATTCTACAAATTCGCGATAACGATTACGGGATTCATCTACGTCCTTCTCTATATTCTCGATTTCAGCGGCGGCGCCTATAAGAATATTTGGGTTGTGCGCGTCTCATCCACCAATGTCCACATCGTGGAGAATCAGTTCAAATCCATGGCGAAAGATTTGGGATTTCATATCATCTCCATGAAAACCTCGGTTCAAACCGGCCGCTTCCGCTGCCGATTCACGTCCAAGTCCAAACTGATCAGCGACGAATTGACCCAAAACATCCGCGAACGCTGCGGTGAGGACGTCCAATTCACCCGCATCGACTGGGAGCTGGTGAGGGATTGATTTCTTAGTCGATCTGCGCTCCCATGAAACGATAAATGACAGTTTTCAAGTGAATACAGAATTCGTTCCCGCCTCTTTATAAAGAAGAAACGTTGAACGCGGCCGATTCTCAAACAAGGGCCGTTTTCATTCTCGCTTTTTGAAAAATCCATAAAATGCGCACTTGCTGGGCTAACCATTTTTATGGAAAATGTTTCTAAGGGCGGATTTTATTTTCTACTTCTAATATTATTGCGTTCTGCTATTTTGGGATAAGGATTGAAGGCGATGGAAAAAATGGAGGACGTGGTCCATGTGTCGATATATAACCCATCTCATTCAGGAACTAAGATTTACGGGAGGACGGTTCGACCAATATCAGGGCCGTTTAGATTTTGATGTTTTGCCGGAATTATTGGTTTAAAAAAAGATTTTAGTGGAAACGGCTAAAGAATTATGGCGTCGAAACAATCTCGACAGAGAACATTTGCCTAAAGGATTTGAAGAAAATATCCGTCTCGCGCTTCGTGAAGTTCGTGAAGGTTCCTGTATTATTCCTGTAGAGAGGATTATTGAAATCGATGAGGAATCCTTATTTGGAGAAGAATATGTCAGAGATGAAGTAGATGCGGCTAGCGAAATTCTTACCGATACGCTTATCGCCGTAGAAGCGGACGAACCGTTTCCAGAACCATTGCCCAAAAAGATCATCCCTTTATTTCGTGATTGGGGAAAAACTTTACAACAAAATGAATCCATTGAAATTCGGACGAATGGAAAGGGTTCGGCCCCTTTTAACTGGATCAATAAAGAACGAATTTTTTCTCGATCGACAAAGACCTATTATGATAAGGTAAGCCTCATTGGCGAAGTGCGGGCCGCCAGTTTGAAAGCCAGAGAAGGAGGGACGTTCACAATTTTAACCGACGACGGTTTTTCCGTAAAAGGGATTTTTACTCCGGAGCAAGAATCGGATATCACCGCTGCTCTTCATAACCACAGTTCTATAAAACTCCGCATCACAGGAGAAGCGGAATTCGACGACGCAGGTCAAATTCAGCGCTTTGAATGCGTGGACGATGTTCAAGAATCCATTGCGGGAGAACCGCCATTCGATCCAACTGCGCGTCCCATTTGGGAGCAAGTAATCGAACTGGGAGAATCCGTTCCGGAAGAAGAATGGGATCGGATTCCAACGGATTTATCGAAAAACCTCGATCATTATCTCTATGGGGCAAAAAGAGAATTGGATTAATGAAAATCGTATATGCAGATGCTTGTTATTGGATTGCCCTATTTAATCCAAAAGATCAATTGCATCGAAATGCAAAGGAAATATCTTCAAAACTTGGCGCTTGCCGAATTGTTACTAGTGAAATGATTATCGTTGAACTTTTATATGGATTGAGCGGATGCGGTCCTGTTTTACGGGAAAAAGCCGTGAAAATCATAATGAAACTAAGGGAAAATCCCAACGTTGAAATTGTTCCCCAAACAAGCCGTCAACTTCAATGCGCCATAAAACGGTACGAAAGAATGAAAGACAAAGAATGGGGGATTCCCGATTGCGCCAGTTTTGACATCATGGAAGAAAAGGGAATTAAAGAAGCGCTTACGTATGATCGGCATTTTATCCAAGCTGGGTATGTTGCTTTTATGAAAGAGACCCCTTAATTACCGAAATATTAGGAAAAACATAGAAAAGACGGCCCAAGGAGCCGCCCGTTCTTTTTCTCTCTCTCTATCGTCATCGCCAATCAGGCGATTCCCCGCTTCTTTTCGTAAGCCGCGATCTTCTCTTCGTGTTCCAGCGTCAATCCGATGGCGTCCAATCCCTCCAGCAGGCAGTACTTTTTGAAAGGATCGATGGAAAAGGCAAGCTCGGCGCCGTCCGGTTTGACGATTCTCTGCTGCTTGAGATCGATGGTCAGACGGTAGCCTTCCTGGGCGCGAACTTCTCCGAACAGGGCGTCGATCGTTTTCGTGGGCAGAACGATGGGCAGCATTCCATTGTTGAAGCAATTGTTGAAAAAGATATCGGCGAACGATGGCGCCAGGATGCAGCGGAAGCCGTAATTGTTCAGCGCCCAGGGCGCGTGCTCCCGCGAAGATCCGCAGCCGAAATTCTCCTTGGCGAGCAGGATGCTGGCGCCTTGGTAGCGCGGCGCGTTGGGTTCGAAATCGGGATTAAGCTCTCCGTCCTCTCGATAGCGCCAATCGAAGAAAAGGAACTCCCCATACCCCGTGCGCTCGATTCGTTTCAGAAACTGCTTGGGGATGATCTGATCGGTATCCACATTCAGCGCCTCCAAGGGCGCGACGATTCCGGTTAAGGTCGTGAACGGTTTCATCATTTATACTCCCATTGGCGAATATCGGCGAAATGGCCTTTGACGGCGGCGGCGGCGGCCATGGCGGGACTGACGAGATGGGTGCGTCCCCCCTTGCCTTGGCGGCCTTCGAAATTGCGGTTGGAGGTGGCGGCGCAACGGTCGCCGGGATTCAATACATCGGCGTTCATAGCCAGGCACATTGAGCAGCCAGCCTCCCGCCATTCGAATCCAGCGTCTAGGAAAATTTTATCCAGCCCTTCTTTCTCTGCTTGTTTCTTGACGGCAGTAGAACCAGGCACGATCAACGCCTGTTCGATGGAGGGGTGGATTTGATAACCTTTGACAGTTTTGGCTGCTTCCCGCAAATCTTCGATCCGTCCGTTTGTGCAGGAACCAATGAAAATTTTATTGACGCGAAATTCCCGCGCGGGCGTTCCTTCTTCGATTCCCATATATTTCAAGGCGCTTTCCGCCGCTAGCCGTTGGTTGGCGTCTTTGATTTCGGAAAGAATGGGCGCTTTGCCCGATATGCCCGTCACCATTCCCAGCGACGTGCCCCACGTTACTTGCGGCTCGATGGCGCTGGCGTCCAGTTCCATCGTCTTGTCGTAAGCGCAACCTTCGTCCGACGCCCAAGTCCTCCATTCTATTCGTAAATCTTCCCAAGTTTTTTCTTTGGGCAAATAAGGACGGCCTTTCATATAAGCGAACGTCGTTTCGTCTGGAGAGATAAGACCGGCGCGAGCGCCCGCTTCGATAGACATATTGCAGACGGTCATCCGTCCTTCCATGCTCAGGCTTCGAATCGCATCGCCGGTATATTCGATCACATAGCCCGTTCCTCCGGCGGTTCCGATTTTTCCGATGATGGCGAGGATGATATCCTTGGAGAAAATTCCTTGCGGCAACTTTCCGTTTACGCGCACTTGCAGCGTTTTGGATTTCTTTTGCGGCAGCGTTTGCGTGGCTAAAACATGCTCTACTTCGCTAGTGCCGATGCCGAACGCCAAGGCGCCGAAAGCTCCGTGGGTGGCCGTGTGGGAATCGCCGCAAACGATAGTCATTCCCGGTTGCGTAAGACCGAGTTCCGGACCGATGACGTGAACAATTCCGTTTAAGGGATCGTTCATATCGAAGCAAGCAATCCCGAATTCCTTGCAGTTGGCGCGCAAGGTTTCGACCTGCTTTTTGGACATGGGTTCCTGAATGGGGATGGACCGGTCCGTCGTGGGGATATTGTGGTCCATCGTTGCGAACGTCAAATCGGGACGGCGCACGTTCCTCTCCGCCAGGCGCAATCCTTCGAAGGCCTGGGGAGACGTGACCTCGTGAATATAATGCCGGTCGATGTAGATTAGAGGAGTCTTTCCCTCCTCTTCGTAAACGACGTGCGCATCCCATATTTTTTCGAAAATATTTTTTGCCATAAATTTTTCCTCGCTTTATCGAATCCGCATTGCAGCGATAGCTGCCGCGCAGTTTCGTCCCAAACGGTTTCGCTGAAAAAAATTATTATAATCGCTATCGACGCCATTGCCCAGTAGCTTCGAAGACGCGGGAATACGCGCGCTAACAATTTTAAAACGCTTTCTTTTGACAAAATCGCGGGATTTTTGTAGTATAATCAACCACGATTCGATTCGCTTAAAGGGAGATTAATTCGATTATGGTTGCAACAGAAAAACTTATACATAGAATTCGCGCGCTTCCGCCTGAACAAGCGCAACAGGTTTCGAATTTTATCGATGGATTGGATAACGAAATCGGCTTAGATGAGAACATCGCCGAACATGATCGCCGCTTGCAAGACACTCATGAAGAAGATTTCATTCTACACACTCTAGTCTGCGAAAAAATCCTTCGAAAATAAAAACTGTAATTTAGGAATCATCGATGGATCGAACGACGCGATCCATCCTACGTTCTACTTCATGGATAATAAATTGCGATTCCTTATTCTATTAATCTCCCTAATGTTCGCTTCCCCGTTTTGCGCCAAAAGCGAAGAAGCGCCCGTCTCGCCCGATATCCACGTCGATCAAATCGGCTATCTGCCTTCCGTCAATAAAATCGCGTTCGTCTCTTCTCCGACGGGCCAGCCGTTTAAATTGCTGTACGCTAAAACCGGCAAGGCGGCGATGAAAGGCATGTTGTCGTTGGAGGCGGCGTACGATAAGGCCAGCGGCAGTCATATATGGGCGGCCGATTTCAGCGTGATCGGCGCCACCGGCGAATATATGCTGGAAGTACCAGGCTTAGGGCGATCGTATTCATTCCGCATCGACGACGGCCTTTACAGCCAGGCGGCGCTTGTGGCGATGAAGAGTTTTTATTTCCAACGCTATGGCGTTGGCCTTGCCAAACCATTCGCGGGTCCTTGGGCGCAAAAAACGCCCCAGCCCGCCGAAGAGATCGTCCATTCCTCTACGGAGCCGGAAGCGGCGCCTATCGGCATCGTTGGCGGCTGGCATGATGGAGGGGATAATGGCCGCTACGCCGTGAATGGCTCGTTTGCGGCGGGGATGCTGATGCTTCTGCATGAAATCTCCCCGCAAAGTTTCGGCGATCGTTCTTTGAATATTCCCGAAAGCGGCAATGGCGTCCCCGACATCCTCGATGAAACGCGCTGGGAAATCGCCTGGCTGCTGCAAATGCAAGACGAAAGCGGCGGCGTCCACCACAAACTCACGCCCAACGAATGGATCAAAACCTCGCCCGCCGCCAAGGAAAAGGAGAAACTCATTCTCTTCCCCATCTCCACCGCCGCTACGGCGGGCGCCAGCGCCGTTTGGGCCAAGGCGGCGCGCCTTTATTCCCCTTACGATGCGACGTTCGCCGCCGAATGCCTGGCTGCCGCGCAAAAAGCCTGGAAGTTTTTGGAAATCCATCCGAACGACGGCGGCTTCAACAATCCCGACGGCGCCATTACCAAAACCTATAACGATAAAGACGATTCCGACGAGCGCTTCTGGGCGGCTGTGGAATTGTATCGCGCCACGGAAGACGCGCGTTTTCTTGACGTCCTTCGCGTCATGGGCGAAAAACGGGCGCCGTTCCTTTCCGCTTCCGGCTATTGGGGCAACGTCATGCCGCTGGCCGCGGCGGAAATGCTATGCGCCGCCAAGGACAAATTCGAAGCGAAAATGGCCGATGAAATCGTGAGAGATTTACTTTCCCTCGCGGATAGTTTCGTGGAAAAGAGCCAATGCGAAGGATACCGGCAAAGCATCCAGCCGGGGGAATATACCTGGGGATCGAACGCCGTTCTTTTGCAGAACGCCTTTATTCTTTGTTTGGCGAACCGGATTCAGCCCAAGGAAAAATATCGACGAACGTTAATGGATCAATGGCATTATATTCTAGGTAGGAATCCGCTTTCGCGATGCTTCGTCACCAGCCTGGGTTCTCTCTCCCCTCAAAAACCCCATCATCCGCTTTCGATGACGGATAAGGTGGAAGAACCCATCCCCGGTTTGCTCGTTGGCGGACCGAATCAGTTCCTGAACGATACTATTCTCAAAAACACGTTCCTTATCGAAGCGCCCCCGGCGGTGGAGTATATCGACAGCGAGGAGAGTTTCGCGTCGAATGAAGTTTCCATTAGCTGGAATGCAGTCCTAACGTTCGTCGCCGCCTCCATCGCGTTTTTCTAAATCACGTTACGCAGCCAGTACTGTCGCGCCATCGGAAAAATCGTTTAAGAGAGGCGTTGAGTTATCCATGATTATCGTTCTTTCGAAAAGCGAAAAGAATCGATAGCCGCGAAATTTCTTCTTCCAGCCTTGAAAGGCTATTATCAAATGCCGCTTTAAAGGGGCAAACGGTCATAGCCCGCCGTTTCAACGGCGGGATTAGGAATGGATTTCTTTTTCGTGTTTTTCTTTTTCATTTCGCGTTTTCGCGATTCAAACAGCGAAGATAAGAGATTCCTTAAATTTCCCATTGCTCGTAACATGAGTTAGAAAGTTCGATTCTTGATTACCGCGCTCCCGACTGTTCCAATACGTCGAGGATGCTCTCATAGCGTCCGAAAGGCGGGAAGATGTACGCCCCTTTGATCTGGGGATGGCGGATGGCTTCGCGCAAAGTTTCCGCCGCGATGGCGATGCCTTCTTTCCGCTGCGTTTCTTTGGTGGGAGCGAGGCTTAACCGGCGGCGGATTTCGGCGGGCACTTGCATACCCGGGACGTTATTATGCAGAAACTCGGCGTTCTTGGCGCTCGCCAGTGGCAGCACGCCCACGAAAAATGGAATCGGCTTCACATGCGCTACTCGTTTTAAAAACGTCTCCAGCAATTCGGGATCGTACATCGGCTGGGAGAAAACATATTCCGCTCCGGCGTTGACCTTTTTCTCGTATCGATCCGCCTCCCGCTCCAAATCCGCCGCGCCGGGATTGCATCCCACACCGAGAACGAACGACGTGCGTCCGTCCAGCGGACGCCCGGCGAAATCCAATCCATGATTCAAGCGATTCGCGCATTCTACTAAACCGATGGAATCGAGATCGAAGACGGCGGTGGCGTCGGGATAATAACCCATTTTAGGCGGATCGCCGGTAATGAGCATCAGGTTGCGCAAGTCGAGGGCGTTAGCGCTGATCAAATCCATCTGCAAGGCCAATAGATTCCGGTCTCGTCCGCAGACGTGAATGATGGTTTCGATCGGCGCTTCCCGCTTTACCAGCAACGCCAGCGCTGTCGGCGACATGCGCCCGGAAGCGCGGGGACCGTCGGCGATGTTGACGGCGTCGATGCCGTTTTCGTAAAGAAATTTCGCGCCCTGAACCGCCCGCTCCGCCGTAATCCCTTTCGGCGGATCGAGTTCGACGGAAACGGCGAACTTCTTTCCCAACAACCGCCCGAACGGCGTCCGTTCTTCTAAGGGAATTGGCGGCAGAACGGGCGCATCCGTTTCCACTAGACGCACGGAGGTCTGCCGCGGCTGCACGGAGCGCAAAAATACGGCCATTTCCTTAATCATGCGCGGCGTTGCTCCGCAGCATCCGCCGATGATGGACGCTCCCCGCTGCAACAGGCGGCGCGCATATTCCGCCATGTATTCCGGCGAAGCGAGGTAGAGCGTTCGGCCTTCCACTTCTTTCGGCATACCGGCGTTGGGCATGGCGGAGATTTTCAGATCGTTCCCGGCGGCTTCCTTCACCATACCGAGCGCTTCCAACATCTCCGGCGGACCGCCTCCGCAGTTGAGTCCAACAAACCGGCTTCCCCACGACCGCGCTTTTTGCACCAGCTGCGCCGGGGCCACCGGTTGATGACGCGAAAAAACACCGATGGAAACGGATGGGATGACGGGAATCGATCCATCCAACCCGGCGACGGCTTCAAAAGCCCATTCGAGTTGCTCCAAGGAAGTAAATGTTTCCAGTAACAGCAAATCGGCGCCGCTCTCGATCAAGTACGCCGCCTGTTCCCGGAAACTAGCCTGAATCGAAGCGGGCGTTTCGTTGGAAGCCAACGCGCTGGAGATCGGACCGATGGAACCGGCGGCGAAGACGGAATCCCCTGCCGCCTCCCGCAAAAGGGAAACGCCTCTCCGATTGATCTCTTTCGTCTTTTCTCCCAGGCCGAATGATTGGAGATGGATGCGATTGGCGCCGAAGGTATTGGTTGTCAGAATTTCGGCCCCGGCTTGAAGGTATTGTTCGTGAATTTCCCGCACAACCTCCGGATTGGTCAAGTTGAGCTCGTCGTAACAGCGGTTGACGAAAAATCCTCGCGCATAGATTTCCGTTCCCATCGCCCCGTCGGCGAGTATGACTCGCTTTTGCGCCGCTTCCAAAAAGGAATCCATAACTCCAACTCTCTCATTCATTAGGATTAGAGGAATATCATAGCCATCCTGGCCGAAAACCAAACCACTGCATCGAGGAAGCGGCGGCTCCCGCGCCTCCGCGATTGCCGGGCGATTCCTTTCCGTGATATACTATAGTTGATTTATGAAATTCGTTCACGCGGGCGTTTGAAACAATCCCCTTGCCGCTAATGATCCTACGCCAACGTCTTTCTGAGGGAACGAAATTCGGAAAGCCGTTCATGCGAAAGGAGACGATGGATTATGAAAAGGATATGTCTTTACTTCGCTTCCATCCTTATGCTGGGATGGTTCGCCCAGGCGGGCGGCGCTTTCTCCGAAGAAAGTTCGGATAGCGGGAAAAGCGCCACTAAGTCGCGCAGCAACGTATCGAAGAATTACGTGGAAAAATATAAAGAATCTTATAATGCTGGAAATTACGGCAAAAACTATCGTAAAGATTATCGCACCAATCCGATTCGAACGCACAGTACGGATTATCGAAACGTGCAGAAATTTCATTTGGAACAGCCGGTCAATTCGACGATGAATTTGAACGCCCTGGGTCAATCGCGCTTCGGAAAATCTTATACCCCGCGTTCCGGCCAAGCGTCAACGCAGGCGGCGAAGACAAAAACTGCGCCTGCTGCAGTGCAGCCGTCAGCGAACGTCAATCCGAAACAATCCATTCTCGTCAATCCCTATCAACTTCTTCGCCTAGGAAATTATCCGATTCGAGGGGCTACGGCGGCGATCCAATTCGCTACGGCCATGAAGACGGTTTTTCCGGCTATTCGATCCGCCGCGGATATAGAAGCGGCTTCTCTGGCGATCGAAAATGCTACGCCTGAAATCACGCCTGTAGAAGACGAAAAAACCTTCGAAGCCCCGGTTCTTCGCTCTCCGGCGGAACTATTGTACGAACAAGGCGTCGACGCTTTTTCCAACCGCAATTACTATCAATCGCGAATCTATTTCGAACGCCTCTTGGCGATCGATCCGGAAAACGAAATGGTTCAGCTTTATTTCGGCCTCGATTATTTCGTTTTGGGAAATTACGCCGAAGCGAGAAAAGCCATCCAAAACGGCTTGGCTTTGGCGAGAAAATACCAGACCGAGATTCCGCCTTTGGAGAAATTCTTCCCCGCGCCTAGCGATTTCCGCGTGCAGAAATTCCGCCTGACCCGCTTTGTGGAAAAGAATCCCCAGGATGTCGACGCCGCCACGCTCCTGCTTCTCATCAATCAACCGGCGAAATAAATGATGAATGCGGGGTAGCGTAGGGTGGGATCAAAGCGAAGCGTAGCCCGCCATTGTCTCCAACGGCGGGCATAGAAATGTAGGATGGGTCGCGTTTTTTGACCCATCGATATTATGATATCAAATAATTGATGGGTCAAACAACATGACCCATCCTACGATTTTAAGTTAAATGAACTTCCCTATGATCCTTCCTAAGAATTATTGCTTCGCGCTGCTTTTCCTGTTGTTGCTTTTACCCGCTGCCTCTTTGTGGGCGGCTCCCTTCGACATCCTGCCGCCCATTCCGGCGGGCATTATCGCCAAAGCGCAAAAGGGAATTCATCCCTTTCTCCTCGCCGACGAGGATCGATTCCGCGAGGGACGGCGCGAGTTCCGCCAGGAATCCTCTACTCCCCGCTATAAAGAATTCAAAAAGCGCGTGGAAGGCTTCTTCGATAAAGAATCGCCTTGGTATCTCGGCGAAGGGCCTTTGAGCGGCGCCGCCGAATTTCACCCCGGCAAATTATCGGACGAGGATTTGCGCTTTTACTCCAAAATGCTTTGCGAGACAGCGCTCTATATGGGTTACGAGCAGGAACGATGGACTATCAATCGCCTCATGAAGGAGGTCTCACTTCTTCTCGACGAACTCGCTCCCGGCGAAGCGCCATCCAAACCATCCATTACGCCTGATCAAACGTCCTTTTCGGCAAAGGATGCCTATCTTCTCGCTCTGACTTCTATTTTATACGACATGGTCTATTTCCGCTTCGACACCGTCGACCGCCATGCGCCGAACAATCGAATGCGGGAATTGCGCGACCGCCTGGCCGCTTTCTGCAACTCTTCCAAATCCGAAACGCTGCCTCCCGACGAGCAAATAATTTTAGGAACCAGCCTCGGCCTTTCGACGCTTTTCTGCATCTCCGTCTACTCCTTCGAATGGGAAAAGAAGGAAGCCTTCAACCTGCAATCCTACCTTCCCGACCTTTACCGCGCCGCTGCGCTCACGCGCAAAGGCTTCGACGGTATGATTGCGCCGGATAAGCGAATCCGCGCTTCTCTTCCCCGCCTGGAAAGCGTTTTTCTCATCGCCATTCCCTGGCTCGAACGCCTGAAAGAGAACGGATATTATTTCGCTCCCGGCAAGGGGATGTTCGCCGAAGCCGTCGCCGCTTTGGAATCGCACCGAATGCCGTCTTCGTCCAAGATTATTCATCCCAATTATGCGCCGCCATTGAGCAATCCCTGGATTCCAAGTTC
The DNA here is from genome assembly GCA_040755155.1 of Candidatus Omnitrophota bacterium. Taxonomy (NCBI): domain Bacteria; kingdom Pseudomonadati; phylum Candidatus Omnitrophota; species Candidatus Omnitrophota bacterium. The sequence goes on from JBFMBP010000110.1 coordinate 46,202, forward strand.
TTATGCCTTGTTTAAAGCCATCGATCCCAAGATGTACGCCGATAAAAACGTCAAAGAAGCGTCCGGAACCGTCCAAGCCGTTGCTTCGGAAAATGAGGACCTTCCCATCCCGCCGCCACAACCGCGTACATTGCAAGAACTCAAAGAACGAATCTTTAAAGAGAATCCCAAAGGCCGTCCGCTTACTCTACGGGAACAGCTGGAATATCTCGGCCAGCCCCGCAAGGAAATTCCCGAACCGCTGCCTACCTTAGCAAGCGCGCCCTCGTCCCGCGAAGCGGGATGGACTCGACCGGCGAATGTGGAACTGCCTTCTCTTTGGGGCGCCGTCTATTGGTTGGCGGCGAGGGAAAACCCTTCCTCTGAGGCGAAATCGATCTGGGAAGATCTGGCCAGCGAAACGGATTCCCATCCCCTGACGTACTTGCATAAAACCACCCTTACCGCCAAAGGCGCAACGCCCGCAGACCGGGAGGATTTGATCCAATATCCCGAATCCGGCTTTACCCTATACTCCACCCGCTCCTTGCGAAGCCATTACATCCTTTCCTCTCAAGCGGCGGCGGAGACGGTCATCACGCCAACTTACTCCATCCATCATGAAAGTTTCTTCATGAACGACAACGGTTTCGATTGGCGTTGGTTCCACGAAATTCCCGCTGAAGGCGCCTTGAAATCCGCGCCGGGCGCTTCCTCTATCAAGACGGCGTCGCCAGTACTCTCGCCGATTTTCTCCTGCTGGAGTTCGGATTCGCCCGTGGGAAAAAGTTACGTCCTGCGGCGCCATTTCGAAGGCGCAGGCGCCGCCTATACCGCCGCGATCCATTTTCCCGCTCAAAAAGCCAGCGGCGGCCGCATCGATCATATCGTCTTCTCCCTCCCGCCCAACAGCGCGGGACTCGTGGATTCCGACGTTCGCGAATTCATCCAAATCGTCCCCGAGAAGGACGAATTATACGATGAACCCAGCAGTTTCGAGGAATGGCAAATGAAGCGCTCCAAAGAACGCAGGGGCGAAATCGAACAAGCCAAGGGAGAGAAATTGCGGATTTTTTTATCGGCGGATGCGCTCAAGAACGCCGCTGTCAGCGACGGCTCGCTCGGAACCATTCTGGATATAGAACTAGCAACTCCCGATAAGCCTTTCTTTTATATGATTACGCCCGAACAGCCGGGGCGTGAGCAATTCAAACCCAAGTACGCTTCCATTCCTATGCCCGGCATCCGCGTTCTCGAATGGCGGCACGGCGTCGAGATGCTGGCGATTAATATGGGAGACGGAATCCACAATCCATTCGTGGATTCCGACGCCGATATCGCCATTATGATTCAGGAAAACAGTTCCAAGCGCATTTCCTATATGATGGTCAATGGAACCTACCTGCGCGCGAAATTCATGCCTTCCGAAGGGGACTTTACTCTTCTCGCCGATACGAAAGGCGAACGCATGAATGTAGTATGGAATTCCCGCCGCCTTTACGCCAACCTTCCCCCGCGATCCATGAGCGTTTTTCATGCGCCGGATATCGTTGGTTTCGATTGTCCGGGAACCGTGATAAAATACGGGCGCACCGGAAGACAAGCCGTAGTCTGGGAAAAGAAATGATGAGTGATGAATGATGAATGATGAATGAAGAATGAAAATCATGGCATCCTTCAAAGGACGAAAGATTTTGCATTGCGGATTATCCGGCTTTATACAGCTTTACCAAAAACAACCGAAGCTCAAGTAATCGGTAAGCAGATATTACGTTCAGGAACATCTGTCGGCGCTCATGTCAGAGAAGGCAAGCGCAGCCGGTCCGACGCCGAAATGATTAGCAAGACCGAAGGCGCATTACAGGAATTGGAAGAAACGATATATTGGTTAGAACTTCTTGTAGATTCCGGCATAGTCAAAACTGAATTGCTTTCTGACCTGATGAATGAAACAAACGAACTAATAGCGATTTTGGTTTCCAGCGTAAAAACAATCAAAGCGCGAAGGAAAAATATGGAATGAAAAATGAGAAAGCGATGTTAAAAAAACTCATCATTCATCATTCATCACTCATCATTCCAAAGAGGAGTTTCCATTGATTCCTAAAGAAGAGATCGTTTCCGCCTTAAAGCGGATTGTGGAGCCGGATCGCGTTCTCAGCGATCCGGAAGACGTTGTCACTTACGCTTACGACGGTACGCCCAATCTCAACGCCGCGCCCGCCGCCATCGTTTATCCTACCAGCACAGATGAGGTTTCCGGCATCATGCGCTGGGCCTACGATCGCAAGGTCCCCGTCGTGCCGCGCGGCTCCGGCACCGGCCTTTCCGGCGGCAGCGTCCCGCTGGAAGGCGGCGTCGTACTCTGCCTTGTACGCATGAACCGCATCTTGGAAGTCGACGAAGAAAACTTGACGATCCTGGCCGAACCGGGCGTCATCACCGCCGATCTGGCCGCCGAAGCGGCGAAGCATGGCCTGTTTTATCCGCCGGATCCGGGATCGATGAAAATCTCCACCATCGGCGGCAACGTCGTGGAAAATTCCGGCGGCCTGCGCTGCCTCAAATACGGCGTGACGGAAGATTACGTCCTCGGCATGGAAGCCGTCCTCGCGGATGGTTCCGTCTTTTGGACGGGAAGCAAATCGAAAAAAGACGTCGCTGGATACAACCTGAAAAAGATGCTTGTCAGTTCCGAAGGCACGCTGGGCGTCATTACGAAAATTCTGCTGCGCCTTATTCCTCCTCCCGCCGCGTCACGAACGCTGCTTGCTTTCTTTCCCGACGTCGTATCGGCGGGCAAGGCGGTGGCGGGAATCATTGCAGGCAAGATCATTCCCTGCGCGTTGGAATTTTTAGATAACGTGACCATCAATTGCGTCGAGGATCACGCCCATCTCGGCCTGCCCCGCGACATCGGCGCCTTGCTTCTCATTCAGACGGACGGCCATCCTGCCCAAGTCGAGGAAGAAGCGGCGAAAATCCGCGCCATCTGCGAAGAGAACGGCTCTACGGGCGTAAAAACGGCGCAGACGGCGGAAGAAGCCGAGCAGCTGGCCCAAGCCCGCCGCATGGCGCTCGCTTCCCTTGCCCGACGCAAACCCACCACCATCCTTGAAGACGCCACCGTACCCCGCAGCAAAGTGCCCGACATGCTGGCTTTCATTGAAGAAACCCGCAAGAAATACAACCTCGAAATCGGCACCTTCGGCCACGCCGGCGACGGCAATCTTCACCCTACTTGCCTCACCGACGAAAGAGACAAGGAAGAGATGCATCGGGTCGAACTAGCCTTCGACGAAATCTTCAAAAAAGCCATCGCCCTCGGCGGCACGGTTACCGGCGAGCATGGCGTCGGCTGCGTCAAGAGCAAATATCTTCCTCTCATGGTGGGAGAAGCGAGCATGAACGTCATGCGCCGAATCAAGCGCGTCTTCGATCCCGAAGGAATCCTCAATCCCGGCAAGATTTTTATTGATAAAGATGGGAAATGATGAGTGAAATCCGACTTCAAATTCTCCCCCCAAACTTGGCTACTCTCCGTACACAGCGGAGGAGGGATATAATCTGAGCCAGAGGAGGAGAAGCGTCAAGCAGAATCAAACGATTTTCATAATACTATATTAGAGTTGAAAGTTGAGGGAATAGCGATGCTAAATTTTACCAAGGGGTTTTCACGGATCGCCGTTTGGAGGCTCGTGGAAACCGCATAGTAGACGCCATCAGCCAAAAAAAGTCGGCCATTGCGAACCGTTATTGCGCGAATTCCACCGATGAAATGGGAAGCCGAAGATTCATGTCGAATCCGCGGATAGAAAACAAACAGCTCAAGAACGCGTGCTACGCTTTTTGCCGGGAACGGGCGAAGGAGACGCTTCTTCCGCCGTATGTGGAAATCTACGCCGTGGAGATTCGCGAGAAAGCGGAGAGCGTTCCGAAAGAGGAAGAGCCGATTCTCTGGCGCCTGGCGACCACCGTCGAAATCGAAACCGTCGAGACGGCGCGTCAAAGCGCGCAATGGTATTCCTGCCGGTGGTGGATTGAAGAATTGTTCCGAGTCATGAAGAAAGAGGGACTCAACGTCGAGGGATCGCAGTTCGAAACCGGCTTGGCCTTGAAGCGCTTGGCGATCATGGTCTTGCAAGCGGCGCTGCAAATCATGCAATTGACGGCGGTCCGCGCGGGAACCTATGAAATTCCGCCGGAGACCGTCTTCACCCAGGATGAATTGGTTTTTCAAGAACAATTGCTTCCCGGCGTCGAAGGCAAAACGCAAAAACAGAAAAATCCCTATCCCCGGTCCAACTTGGCTTGGAGCGCGTGGATTATTGCTCGCTTGGGAGGCTGGAAGACGTATTATTCGCGATCCGCTCCCCCCCTGGCCCTATTACGATGAAACGAGGTTTAGAATGTTTTTACCAACAATTCTCCGGCTGGCGCCTCGCCTCTTCTTTCCACACCTGAAAAATGTGTACGGAGAGTAGCAATCAGCAATCTAAGAAGAGGGATAAAAAAACAGCAATCTTTATCCAGGTTGGTATTATATATATCGATATGCTGCAAAATAATCCATATCTCTCGATCCATCCATCTCTATCGATATCCAAAAATGATACTCTGAAAAACTAAACCCATCCCCCTATTTATCCCTCTACTCCAACTCCTCCATTTCCGCCGCAGCTTCGAGGGCGGCGGCGGTGGGGAGTTTTTCCAGGTTCCGCAAAATCTCTTGAACTCTTTCGTCGGGGATTTTTTCGATGGATAAGATTTCGTAGCGTCCCGTATGCAAGGGGAGTTCGATATCTACGATCTCTCCGATATATTTGTTCAAGAAGCCGCGCGCGAAGGGGGCCTGGTAGGAGAGGACGAAATGTTCCGGATTCGATTCCCAGGGACCCAGCATGACGTATTCCTCCCGCGCCTCCGAACCAAGCGGCGAAACGCGGAAAAGAGTACCAAATCGGATGGAGTCCGTATTGACATCGTCGATTTCGACGGGACGGGCGAGATGCATCTGTTCCTGCAACTCGCCCGTTTGCGCGGCGAGCAATTTTTGCTTGTCCTTGGCGGCGTGATATTCCGCGTTTTCTTTCAGGTCGCCGTGTTTGCGCGCCGTTTCGATTTCCTGCACGACGGCGGGCAGGTCTTTTTCGATCAGGCGCTTCAGCAGCGCTTGTTTGCGTTCGTAAGATGGTTTCAAGCAAAGCAAGCCGTCCGGCATCGCCGTCTCTTCCGTCGAATGCTGGAAGAGATTGGGATAGCGTCCGCGCACGATGGCGGTAAGGTCCATGGCGGTGGTTTTGTCGATGCCTTCGTTGGTCTGGGCGCGGCGGTAGATGGATTGGGCGATATTTTCTCCGGCGTCCTGGATATGCTCTTTGAAAAGGGCGTAACGGTTGCGCCGGATCAATTCGCGGGCGTCGCCCGCCACCTTGCGCAGCCAGGCCGCCTCATCTTTCTCCCGCCTTTTGGCCTGGCTTGTGAGGTAATCGATGAGGAGAAGAAGCCGATCGATAAGGATGGGATTCTGAACTTTCCCTTCCATCCAGCGGCAGCCCTTCGTCAAGCTGCGGTTGGTGAGCCAAATGAACGTATGGGGATATTTACGATATTCGCTCAGCGTTTCGTCCACCATTCCCGCGATCAAGCCGTCGAAGTAATTTTCCTCCAGCATCGCCGCGAGTTCGTCCCGCACCTCCACGTTTGGCTCCAGCAGCCATTCGCGGAAAATATCGGGCCAATGATCGGAGTGAATCGCCTTCAAGCGTTGAGCGTAGCGCAATTGGTGGGATTTAAAGCGCAAGTGCTGCAATACGTTAACCGTTTGCGGCAGGTCTTTTAACGTATCGTCGAGAACCTCGTCCGGCAGGGATTCGATGCCCTCGGCGTATTCCTTCAAATCCTCGTTGGCGAACCACAATTCCGCCCTTTCCGCGGGGCTGGGGCGCCGGGGAGCAATAGCGTGTATTTTCTTGGAGAAATGGCGGATGACGTGGGTATGCAAGTCTTCTTTCTTCGTAGTGCGGACGTATTGATAGATTTGATCGACCTTAGCGTGAGGGGCTTTAGTCTCGTCGAATCGTTTCAGCAACTCGTCCTCATCGCTGGCGGCGTGTTCGCGCAAGGTATACCGCTTGCCAACGCCTCCAACCACGGCAATATAGGGATCGCGGCGCAAAAGCGAATTGGTCTCGGACCACCATGCGGTCCACAGGCGAGCCGGGATGCAACTGGGAACCAGTTGTTCCTTGATCTCCTTAGCCAAAGCCGAACCGCCGAAACTTTTCAGAACGATTTTGATTAACTCGATGGGATTATCTTTGACGAGCGACGCGATTCGATCGGAATCGATTAAGCGAAGAACGCGGAAATCGTCGCGATGCAGCGTCTCCACCGCTTTCTGCGCCAGTTCCAAGTCCATGCGATGGTCGCGTTTTTTCTGAAAATTGATCGAGACCCGCCGATCGCCCATATCTAAATCCTTCACGCGGCCAATGCCCCAATCGGGATGGCGCACAAAGGAATCCGGCAGAAATTTCGTCAGCAATTCCACCTCTTCCAACGCTTCGGGCAAGGGACGTCCGCCCCGGATGGAAGCGTGATCGAAAACGCGTTCGATTTCATGATTGGCGTTATAGAGTTTGCGCAGCGTATCTACAATAGGTTCGCGAAGGGATTCGTCCTTCGGCGTATACCGCAATATCCGCTTTAAAATAAAGAAGCGCCCCTCCCAATCTTTCCGCTCCTCGCAAGGCCCCAGCAGCATCTGCAATAGAACCGCCGCCCGCTGGTTCTGTTTATACCCAGCGATCGTTTCCGCGATGCGGTTATAAAAAACCAGATTCGACGGCGCGAGTTCCACCAATTCCAGCCAAAGGTCTTCAAGAATATCGTATTGCCGGTCGGCGGCGGAGGATTCCAGAGCGATTTCCAAATGCCGGATCGCCTCTTCCGTCTCGCGAGTCTCGCGGTAATATCGACCCAGCTTCATCGCCGTTTCGGTGACGCGGTCTTTCAGTTCCAACAAGCGGACGAGAGCGCCTTCGAACTCCTCGCCCTTTTCGTTCAATTTTTCCAAAGCTTGGGCGAGTGCGCGGAGAACGAAAGACGCGTCCGCCTCCTCTTTCAAATGCTCGCGGCATTTATCCCTGATTTCGCTCCATTGCGCTCTTTCTCGCAGTTCGTTTAACAATTCCAATGAGACCATTCTTTTCACCTATCAAGAAAGCTGGGGGGGTAAACAGGATATCATAGCAACAAGATCGTTATTTTTTAACTGCCCAAGCGGAAGTTGGCGCGGATCTACCCACGCCTTCGCATCCGGCTCAAGCGTAATAGGGAAAAAAATGACGAGGATCCATCACGAAGCGGGAAAGAGACGATCCTCGCGCAGAGCATATTTCAATCCGCAGCGAGGACAAACGGAAGCGTTATCGAATTTCGGCAGAATCTCGCCGCATTCGCACGCCCAGCCGATCCGCCGGGCGGGAATGCCCGCCATCAAAGCGTAATCGGGAACGTCCTTGGTGACGACGGCCCCGGCGGCGATAAAAGCGTGGCGGCCAAGAGTATGGCCGCAGACGATGGTCGCGTTGGCGCCGATGGAGGCTCCTTCCTTCACCAAGGTTTTCAAGTAAAACTGGGAGCCTTTTTGCGGATATTTGGAGCGGGGATCGAGAATGTTGGTGAAAACCATCGAGGGACCGCAGAAGACGTAATCTTCCAATTCGACGCCTTCGTAGATGGAAACGTTGTTTTGGATTTTGACATAATCGCCAATGACGACGTTGTTGCCCACGTTGACGTTCTGGCCCAAAACGCAGCGCTTGCCGATGCGGCTGTGGGATTGTACATGGCTGAAATGCCAGATTTTCGTCCCTTCGCCGATTTCGACATTATCGTCGATATAACTGGAGGGATGAACGTAATAATCGGCTTCTTTCTTCTTCTCCACGCGGGCGGCGCCGCCGGAAAGCAGGCTTTCCGTCGCTTTTTCCAGGATTTCCAACACTTCGACGCCGTTTTTCCCGTTGGATATTTCCGGCGGCGGTCCGTCGATATGGCCGAGGAAATACTTCATTTCCTCGGTGAGAGGCATTTTTCTTTCATAAGGAATTATGGCGGTAGCCCCTTCCCGCTTGATCGGTTCGCCTTGAATCCAGTCGATGCTTTTTTCGTAGAAAAGAAGATTCTTCTCCTCGGACGAATCTTCATATGACAACATCCCTTTGGATCCGATCGCCACGATGCGATGTTCTTTGAAGGGATGCAGCCAGCTGACGAAAATATGTCCTACGACATTACCCGGATAGGTCAACACCGTCATAGTGGAATCGTGAATCGCCGGTTGCAGGAAAACGCCGCCGCGAGAAACGATTTCCATCGGTTTTTCGCCGATGAGGTATTGGAAAATGGCGATGTCGTGAGGCGCGAAACTCCAAAGGATGTTCTCTTCCGTGCGCACCATGCCCAGGTTGAGACGGTTGCTGTAAATGTATTGCAACTTGCCGATCTTGCCGCTTTGGATCAATTCCTTAATCGTTTGGATGGCGGGATGAAAAAGCAATACGTGGCCCACCATCAAAGAAACGCCCATTTTATCCGCTAATCCGGCGAGACGCTTCGCATCCGCGACGGTGAGCGCCAGCGGCTTTTCCACTAGGACGGGCTTGCGGCGGTTGAGGATCAATTCCGCGACTTGGAAATGCGATTTCGCGGGCGCGGCGACGGTGAAGCCGTCGAAATCCTCCTTCACCGCTTCGTGGATGTCATGAAACAGTTTCACGCCGGGATAGGCTTCCCGGATTTCCGCCAGACGTTTTTCGTCCGGCTCCACGACTCCCGCCAGGCATCCTAGCGAATGCAGCGTCTTGACATGATTCTTGCCCCAATTTCCGGCGCCGGCGACGCAGATTTTCTTAACCATAGAATTCACCTATCGCTTCAAGGATATAATCTTGCATTTCCTGGGTGAGTTCGGGGTAAATCGGGAGAGCGATGGTGTGACGGGCGGCGCGCTCGCTATGAGGAAAGTCGCCCGGCCGATAGCCCAAGTAACGGAAGCATTCCTGCTCATGGAAGGGAACGGGATAATACACTTCATGGCCGATCTCTTTTTTCTTGAGAAATTCACGAAACTCATCGCGCTTTTCGGGAACGGAGATGACGTATTGATTGTAAATATGATTCTCGCGCCCATAGACGGCGGGGGGGGGGTGAATTCCCTTTATGTTCAGGTTAGCGTCATAATATTCGGCATTGCGCCGCCGTTGTGAATGCCATGACTCCAAATGGGGAAATTTGACTAATAGAATCGCCGCTTGCAGCGCATCCAGGCGAAAGTTGCCGCCGATGAGGGAATGGTAATATTTCGGCTGCGCTCCATGATTGCGCAGGCGAACCAGTTTTTCCGCCAACGATTCGTCGCTGGTTACAACCATGCCGCCGTCGCCTGCGCATCCGAGATTCTTGCTGGGGAAGAAGGAAAAGCATCCAACGGCGCCCATGCTTCCCGCCCGCTTCAAACCGGCGGCGGAAGGATATTGCGCGCCAATGGCCTGGGCGGCGTCTTCGACGACGGGAATGCCGTATTCCTGCGCCAGGGCTAGGATGGGAGCCATATCGGCGCATTGGCCGTAGAGATGGACGGGAATGATGGCTTTGACTTGCCCGGCGCTCTGCGGATTATCTACAAACCATCGGCGCAATGCCGCCGGATCCAAGTTATAAGTCGAGGGATCGATGTCCACGAATACCGGCGACGCATGAAGACGAGCGATGACTCCAGCGGTGGCGAAGAAAGAATAGGGCGTCGTGATGGCCAAATCGCCCGGCCCTACGTCCAGCGCCATCAATGAAATCAGCAGAGCGTCGGTGCCGGAGGAGACGCCTACGCCATATTTAGCGCCGGTATAAGCGGCGATGGCTTTTTCCAGTTCCGCTACTTTTGGTCCCATGATGTAACAAGTGGAATCGAGCGTCTCGGCGGCCGCCCTTTTTATCTCTTCCCCGATGGATTTCATTTGCGCCTTCAGATCGAGAAGTGGGACTTTCATCATCGTCGCTTTCCAACGCCTAGGCCGCGTTTATCGTATGCTGGATTGCAAATAACTTTTTTACTATTATGATGTTAGACGAAATCGAATTATAGGAAAGACAATTTATCGTTTGGAGAACCTTTTTTCTTTACGCATTTATTAGGCTAAACGTAAGTTCCGGGCGATGGAAGCGATTTTTCTTATGATTTATCAACTACCCTTTAGGACAAACTCCCTAGCCGATAAGAAGCGGCGGCGGCTTTTACGATCCATCGCTAGCCAAAAACGCCGGATGATTTTATACTTTATGATATAATACATATATGGGATGCTTCTTGAAATAGCGATCTTGGCGATGCGGGGTAAGGAATTTCTTGAATTTTTAGGAATATCTTCTTCTTTACGTTCGAGGAGCCTATGGACGAATGAGGAAAAACAGGTAGTAATTCTCGGAGAAGAATTTCCTCCCAAACAAAATGAAGCGTTTTCCTGGAATATTCTAAATTATCGGTTAATCTATCTCCAGGTCCACAGGATAAAGGGAGCAGAGATACGAAATGCTGTCGCGTCTAATAGAAATGGTAAGTTTCATCTTGGCAAAATCGATCGAGACGGACGAAGAAGATTGGACGATCCTGCAAAGAGATTTAACCGAGCAATTGGAAGGGCGGGGCTTCAACGGGCAGGAAATCGATGTCGCCTTCGAAGTCGCCAACCGCATTCGCACCCGCTTGGAAGAAGGATCGACGATCCCCGTCCCTTTCAAGACCAACCTGGTTTATCAATATCTGGAAGAGATCAAATTGACGAAAGCCGCTCGCGGCTATCTTCTTTCTCTAATCTATTCCGGCCTATTAACGCCCGAACAGCGGGAAGAAGTCGTGGAACGGGCTTACTTCATGGAAGCGCCGGAAGTGGATATTCCCGAAGTGCAATATCTCGTAAATTTCGTTCTCGGAGCCGAATCCTGGCCCGGCGAGGATTCGCCCTCCATGTCGTATTCTCTGCAATAAGAATCGCGCATCGCCCGCGAGATTGGCGCGTTGTTTCCCCGCCCCTATCGTATTCCACCATGTAAGAATCCAGTTCGCGCCGCCTTGAAAAACCTCGAAAAACGCTCATGATTTGACATCTCCGCAAAAGCGGCGAAAATACAGGATTGGCGTAAGGTTCGTTTATGGGCGCCCTTTCCAATCCAACGATTTTTGTTGTCGCTGGGATTATCCCAACAAACCATAAAGAAAAAAGCCATTCGCGTTGGCTATGCCGTTGCTTCTTCGAACTGGCATCCATTTCCTCGCCGTCAGCGAGACGGAGGCTTCCCGAATCGATGAATGAAAAGCCGAATCATCCGAACATTGAAAACCAGTTAAAAAAATTCAGAGAATCCATCGATGCTATCGACGAGAAAATTCTAAAAGCGCTCAACGAACGCGCCCAAATCGCCCAGGAAGTGGGCAGCCTAAAAAACCACATCCAGGCGGATTACTATATTCCCTCCCGCGAAAAAGAAGTGCTCAACCGGCTGTTGGAGATGAATCCCGGCCCGCTTTCGCCCGACGCCGTGACGGAAATTTTCCGCGAGATCATCAGCGCCTGCCGTTCGCTGGAAACCGTCATCTCCGTGGCTTACCTCGGGCCGGAAGGGACGTATCACCACTCCGCCGCGCAGGCCCATTTCGGACGTTCGGTCCAATTCTATCCCCTCGACACTATCAACTCCATCTATGACGAGGTGGAACGGCAGCGGGTGGATTACGGCGTCGTCGCCATCGAAAATTCCATCGAGGGCAGCGTCACGGAATCGCTGGACCGGCTCACCCATTCCAAGGTAAACGTTGTGGGAGAACGCTACTATCCCATTTCCCACAATTTAATCAGCCAATCCGAATTGCATAACATCACCGCCGTCTATTCCCATCCCCAAGCCATCCGGCAATGCCGTAAATGGTTGGAATCCAATCTGCCCAAAGCGCAATTGATCGACGCGCCCAGCACCACGCAAGCCGTGCTGAACTGCAAAAAAGACCCCCAAGCGGCGGCCATCGCCAGCGCGCTAGCAGCGGAAATTTACGACGCGCCCATCCAAGTTCGAGGCATCGAGGACGTTACCGGCAACACCACGCGCTTCTTCATCGTCGGCAAGAAATTCAATCCGCCCAGCGGCGACGATAAAACATCGATGGTAGTATTCATCCGAGACAAAGTCGGAGCGTTGTATTCCATGCTGGAACCGTTCAAGAACAACGCCATCAACCTCAACAACATCGTCTCCCGCCCCACCAAGCAGGAGGCGTGGCAATATATGTTCTTTATCGAATGCCAGGGGCATCGGAACGACGAAGTCGTCAAAAAAACGATCGAAGAAATCGAATCCAACAGCCTTTACGTCAAAGTGCTCGGTTCCTATCCCCGCATCCCTAATCCATCATGAAAAATAGCGCAATCGTGGATTTTCATCGGATAGGAATATACGGGATCGGCCTCTTGGGCGGTTCGCTGGGCATGGCGCTGAAAGCGCTCCATCCCGACGCCGCCATTATCGGCATTGGCCGTTCGCCGGAACGTCTGGAAGAAGCCAAACGTCTGGGAGCGGTCGATTCGTATACCTGCGAGCCGGGAAAAATCGATCCTCCCTTAGACCTTCTCGTTATCTGTACGCCGGTGAGAATGGTTCCCGGCCATTTGGAACAAACGCTGGCTTCGATGAATCCGGGCGCCGTCGCCACCGACGTGGGCAGCACGAAAGCCGACGTCGTCCGGCGTTGCGAGGAGATCGCGGGCAACCGCATTCGTTTTATTGGCTCCCATCCCATCGCTGGTTCCCATAAAACCGGCGTTGGAGCAGCGCAAAAAGACCTGTTCGAAAACAAAGTCTGCGTTGTAACGGAAACGGAGCGCACCGATCCCGCCGCTTTGGAAGCGGTTTGCGAATTATGGCGCTCCATAGGAATGCGCGTTACGCGATTGACGCCGGAAATCCATGATTTTCTGCTGGCTCGTTCCAGCCATCTACCCCATCTCGCCGCCTCCGCCTTATGCCACGTCATCCAAAAAGCGGGACCGGAAATCGAGCCGGTTCTAGGAACGGGCTTCCGGGACGCCACCCGCATCGCCGCCGGAGACCCCGGCATGTGGTTGGATATCTGCATGGAGAATCAAAAAGAAATCCTGGATTCGCTAGCATCGCTCAGGGACGTATTGGATGACATCCGCCGCTGGCTGGAAACCGGCGATGAGAAGGCGATCTACGCCTTTCTGCAACAAGCGCAGGATTGGAAGCACTCACTGGTGGAATGAGAATGAAAAAGTAGGATGGGTCATGTTGTTTGACCCATCGATTATAATACGTATACAATGGATGGATCAAAAAACGCGACCCATTCTACAATCTGGTTCATAAAATAAAGCAGCGGCAAGGGAGAACGGCCATGTCCGTTTTGGCGCAAAAACGACTATTCACGGTCGATGAATACTACAAAATGGCTCAATCCCATATTCTCGCTCCAACCGAGCATGTCGAATTGATTGAGGGGGAGATATTCCAAAAAACGCCAGTCAGCAGCAATCATGCGGGAACAGTAGCCTATCATTCGGAATTATTCATTTATAATTTAAAAGATAAAGTCATCGTCTGGGCGCAAAGTCCCATCCGGTTGAGCCAGTATTCCGAACCGGAGCCGGATATCGCCTTATTAAAGCCGCGTTCCGATTTTTATAAGAATAGCCACCCCGCGCCTGAGGACGTATGGCTGATAATAGAAACGGAGGATTCCTCTATCGCCTACGACCGCCAAATCAAAATGCCTTTATACGCCCGTCATGGCATTCCAGAATTCTGGATCGTGGATTTGAACCAGAAGGCGATCGAAGCGTATTCTCAACCCTCGCCGGAGGGATATAGTCTTTTGCGGACAGTCCGACCCAGCCAATCTTTATCTCCTTTCCATTTTCCGGAATTGGATCTCCCGGTTCGGAATCTCTTCGAATGAAACGCCATCACTAAAATTCGAAGGATTTTGGAATCCTCTCGCTTCCGCGCATTCCTTCACCTAGCAGCATGATCTACTCCATGATATTATTAACGTTTATCTTCGAAAAATAATCGATTCGATGAATGGATTCCATGCAACGATTCGCCGGCGTCTATCCGGACTGCCGAGAATGGTTGTTTTGTTTTTTGCGGGTGGCTGGACCATTCGATCCTTTTTAGGCGAACGAGGCGGGATTGGCTTTTGCGATTTCCTCTTCCCGATTGATTAGAAGAACGGCAACCGTCATGGATGCTCGACAATAAAGGAACATTATATTCCCTCATAATAAGCGAGGAGGTTTTTCTTCCATGTTCGAATGGATGAATCGACACAAAAAAGACATTATGAAATACACGCTTTGGCTGGTCATACCATCCTTCGTGTTGATGTATGGCTATGGAGAGTGCATGAAACCGCAGATGATCCGCTGGGTCGTAAAAGTGGACGATGCGGAAATTTCCGAACTGGCCTGGAACAACCAAATAGAACGGCTGCGGACGGAGATGCAGAATAATAGAGAAAACGGCCAGGAAGCCGATCTTCCGGCGGAAGAATTGCGGTCGCGGGCGCTGCAACGATCCATCGTCTCCGCTCTTTTCGAGGAAAAAGCGAACGAATGGGGAATCGCCACGACCGACGACGAAGTCTTTAAAACCATTCACGACCTCTCTTATTTCAAAGACGAACAAGGCAATTTCAGTTACGATATTTACCGCCAAAAAGTAATCGGGGCAGGGTATCACCCCATCCAATTCGAAGAAATGCAGCGGGAAAGCTTGACTCGCGCCAAGATGCAATCGGTCGTTACTCAATCCGTTTTCCGCTCCGCCGCGGACAAGAAACGCAACGACGACCGTCAAAACGCCAAAATCCAGATCGAATACCTGGCTTTCGAACCATCCAGCTATACGGAAGAAATCGCGCCCGATGAAGCTGGGATGCAAGAGTATTACGATAAGAACAAAGAGGATTACCGGATTCCCGAACAGCGCCGCATCGCGTACGCTCGATTCATTCCCGCCAATTTCATCCAAGAAGTATCGTATGCCGAACAGCAGGTAGAGCGTTATTTTCGGCAAAACCAGACGAAATACGAATTGCCGGAACAGGTAGCCGTCGAACATATTCTCTATAAGGCGGATAGCTTCATTAACGACGTTACGCCCACCGCGGAGAACATCGAAACGCAATACCGCCAAAACGCAGGAAAATACGTCAAGCCCGAACAAGCTCGCGTGCGGTATATCAGCGTTCCTCTCGCCGCCGCCGCGGAAACGCAACAAGTTACCGACGAAGCCATCGAAGAGTTCTACAAGAAAAATATCGCTCGCTACGAACATCCGGAACAAATCAAAGCGAGCCACATTCTGTTAAGAGTTACGGATGAAAACAACGCGGAGCAAGTGGAAGCCGTCAAGAATCATATTCTGGCCATTCGCCAGGAGATCGTCGACGGAACCTCCACCTTCCAGCAAGCCGCCCAAAAATACTCCCACGATGGCAGCGCCTCCAAAGGCGGAGACCTGGGCTATTTCGGACGGGGAAGAATGGTGGCGCCCTTCGAAGAAGCGGCTTTCTCGCTGCCCGTCAACCAGATATCGGAACCGGTGAAAACCCGCTATGGATATCATCTGATTATGGTGGAGGAAAAACGCGAGGCGGGAACGGAGCCGCTGGAAAAAGTCCGCGATTCCATCGCCATGGATTTGAAAAAAGAAAAAGCCCACAAATATTTTCAACGATTGGCGGACGAAATACAATCGTTGAACGGATTAGCGGAACGCTATGCCATAAAAGAAACGCCGTGGTTTAGCAAGCAAGATCCCATTGAAGGCGTTTCGGATCGGGGGGAACGCATCCTCTTCAACCAGGCTTTTTCCAATACAACGGGGAAACCCGTTTATCAAGCGGGCAGCATTTATATGGACAACGTCTACTTGATCGAACCGGCCGGCCATACGCCATCCGCAGCCATGACGCTGGAAGAAGCGCGGGATACGGTAGTCAAGGATGCGAAAATCTCTCTTGCCGAAAAACTGGCGGATCAGACGGCGGAAGCGGACGCGGCGCGGATCAAGGAAGCTTCCGTTCCGTTGGAAACCATCGCTATGGAAAGAAAAATGGAAATTCAGCCTACGAAATTATTCGACCGCAACGCAACGTTCATCGAAGGGTTGGGGTCCAGGCCATCCTCCGTCATCAGTTCCGCTTTTACGATGGAAAAGGGCGAAGTGAGAGGTCCACTCAAAACCTCGGTTGGTTCGCATATCATTCGGTTATTGACGCGGCAGCCTTCGCATCTGCCCGAGTTTGCCGAAGTTAAGCCGCAAGCGGAAAACGACTATAAACAAGATTACGCCGCGCGTCTGGCCCGCAGCGCCGCCAACAATTTCATAAACGATCTCTTTGAAAAAGAAGATCAAATGCTGGAACAGGCGGCTTCGATGGGCATCGAAGCGGGAACGACCGATTTATTCAAGGAAAACGACGCGATTCCTGGACTCGGCTATAAGCGCGCCGTTAATGCGGAAACCTTCAAGCTAACGAAAGAAGGCGAGATGGCCTCTCGCGCCGCGGCGGAAGAGCAATCCCAACCATCCAGCCAACAACAGAGCGAACCGGAAATCGAAGCGTTTTATGCGATTCGGTTATTGGAAATCAAGCCGAGTTACATTCCCAGCCTCGAAGAAGCGCAAAAGGACGTGGAGCGCGATTATCGTTTGCAGCAGGCCGAGAAAATCGCTGTGGAAAACGCCCAAAAAACTCTCGCCGCCATCCAATCGCTGCTTTCCTCTTCCGGTCCTATCGAAGCGACGCGGGCAGTGGATTTGACTCAATTCGAGGATAAACCGGAGGAAAACAAACCGCAAACTTCGGCGGGAAAAGGCGCTTCCTATCGCGGCCCCATCGAAATTACCGGCATGGGCCAGATTCAAGGCATCGGACGCTCCCCCGCCATCGCCAAAACCGCCTTGGCGCTCAACCCGGGACAAATTTCCCAAGTCGTTCAAAACTATCAGATGAAAATGCTGCCCGACAAAACGCGCGTCCAAGGAAAAATGACCGGAGCTTATATCATCCAGACGCTCGGAAAATCTCAGAAAGAAGAGGCGGACAACGATCCCCAATCCATCGCCAAACAAATCGAACGTTATCTCGAACAACAATCGCAGAGTCTGGCTTTCAGCGCATGGGTCGACGAAGTCAGTTCCGCCGCCAATATTCAATACAACGATGAAATTCTGAATCCCGATCGAGAGGATAAAGAACTTGAAGAAAAATAAGAACGCCCTATTCTCTTTCTCAAGCCGATAAAATCGGCGGATTGTTTGAAAAAGAGGAGTCAGGCGAATGAATCGAAGGGAACGAATCCAGCTGAGCCTTAAAAGAGCAAGGATTCGTTCCCTTCTTTTTGGGCTGTTGTTATGGCGCCTTCTCCATCCTTCCTATTCTCAACCGCCGTCTCCGTTCCTGATTGACAATTACCCGGTTCAGTCCGGCATTGTCATCCTGAATCGAGAAGGACGCATCCAAGGCGGATTTCCTTTCCTTGGCGATCCCACGGACGTCGAGGCGCTTCCCGCGCAAAGAGCCTTCGCCGCCGTTACTCGCATTGGCGAGTTCTATCTTTGTTCCTGCGAAGGCCGCGTCCTCTACGCCGCCGCTTTTCAGGAATTGAACGATGTCGATATCCTGGATCAGCCGGACCAATACCTCTTTGCGTCGCGGGGAGAAAAGCGCGTTTTTTTTTATAACAAACAAACCGGCCAACAGGACGCCGCGCCCTTCGAATTCGCCGGCCCAACCGACGCGGACCTGTTAGCGAACGGCCATTTGCTCGTATGCGATTCGCCAGCCAACCGCATTGTGGAAATTACGCGGCAGGGTGAGTTAGTCTGGAGTTTCGAAGAAGACTTAAAACAGCCGATGGACGCTCTGCGGCTGGAAAACGGCAATACTCTCATCAGCGATTTCGACAATCATCGCGTCATCGAAGTTCAGCCCGATGGAAGAATCGTCTGGGAAAAAGAAGGATTCGACCATCCCGTTAAAATCTATCCTTTGACGGAGGCAAAATATCTGCTGGCGGATGGAGACCATCAACAGCTGGTGGAATTGACGCTGCGGGGAGAAGCGCGGGTTATTCAAGGGCACTTGAATTTCATTCAGGCAGGCGTATGGGTTCCCGGCGAACAAACCTATCTCTGCGCCGTCCATAAAAAATTCCCGCCCCCGGCCAAGAAACCGTCCGCCGCCGCTTCTTCGCCGCAAGCGCAACCGCAAAAAACTCTATCGACGCGCCTTCGAGAGTTCAAGGATCAAGCCATGCCGCTTATCGCCAACCGGTATGGCGTATTGATGCTCTCTTTCGGTTTATGGCTGATTTCCCGTCTCTCTCGCCAAAGCCATCGATATACCCAATTCTGCTTGATATCCGCGTATCTTCTCGCCATCGGCAGCGCTTATCGTTTTTTGACGATAGCCGCTTCGCGTCCGCCCTATCGCCCGGAATTGGCATTCTGGATCGCCACAACGCTGCTTTTTCTCTATGCCGGACGCGAGGCTTTGCGCGCTTATCGGCCTCAAGAATGTTGGCGCCCGGACGCCGTCATGCGTTTTCCTTACCCATTCAAGAGAACGCTCCTTCTAATCGCTTGGCCGCTGCTGGGATTGTTGGCGCAATACGATCATACGCGCAGCATGGCTTCTATGCCCTGGTGGATTGTTATGGCGGCGTGGGCTATAGGAGTCTATTTTCTTGCCCAACCGCTATGGGGAAAAACCAGGAAGCGATCCGGCGAGGAAGGCGTTTGGCGCGAAAACAATCTTCCCCTGGCCTCTCCCTTTACCACCGGCAGCGTCAGCGAAATGGACGAAGGTCATCCGGATTTATCCAGCCAGGATACTACTTCCGCCCGCCATCGCGCCAATACGGCTGTAGCGGCGCTCGTCGTTCTCGGCGCGGCGCTTTACATCATCGGCGCCGAATCGATTCCCACCGACGTCCACGGCGACGAGTGCGAAGTCGCTTTGCAGGGACTCAAAATTCGCGATTCCGGCCAATGGGATTTTTTCGATCTGGGCTGGTATCATATCCCCCATCTCTTCTACCTGATTCCCAGCTGGACGATGTGGCTTTTCGGCGACAATCTTTTTGGAATGCGCATGACCGGCGCGTTGTTAGGCGTGGGCGCCATTCCCCTGTTTTACCTGCTGGCGCGCCGATTTTATCATTCCACGCCGGCGGCGATGGGGACGTTTCTCTTCGCCGCTTCGAGTTTCGCCGTCCACTTTTCCCGCATGGGAACCGGATACAACCAAATTACGCTCATCGCGTTGGCCGCCTTGTATTTTCTTGTGCGCGGCTTGCAAGAAGCGGATTCGCGATGTTTTTGCGCGGCGGGCTTTCTCTCCGGATTGGGGCTGCTTTCCTACCAGGCAGGGCAGTTGCTGCCGCCATTAATAATGGCTTCCGTGTTTTTATTGCTTGTTTTCAGGAAAATCAATGGATTGACGGCTTTTGTCAGCCTGGCGGCTTATCTTCTTTCCTTATGGACAACCATTGCGCCATTGGTTGGAACCTACCTGGCCGCGCCCGCCTTCAGTTATACCCGCGCCCAGAGCGTATCGATCTTCTCCAAAGACGGACTTCATTGGATACGAAACTCCTACCCCGGCAGTTATACCACAAAACAAATTTTTCTAGGCCAGGCGGAGCGCAGCCTGCTGGCGCCGATCAGCCATTGCGACAACAGCCCATACCTCATCAATCGTCAATACGGCGGGATGCTGGATCCTATTCCCGCCATATTTTTAACGTCGGGATGTTTTTTATTATTATGGAAAATCGCTCATCCGGCGGGAATGCTGATTTTCTTCTGGACGTTGACGTCTCTCTTGACGGGAGCGGCGCTTACCATCAATGCGCCTTCGTATCAACGCTTGACGTTTGCCATTTCCTTTTTGCCGCTTATTGCGTGTCCCATTTATTACGGGATCGTCATGAACGTCAACAAGGCGTTTCGCGGATCGCTGCGGATGCGGACGGGCTTGGCCTGCGGACTCGCGGCGCTGTTATTGATTATGGGCATGAACCGCTACTTCCGCCAAATCCAATCCGTCCCTCAGTTACTGGACGAATGGACGCGCATCGCGCATTATCTTCATGACGGCGGACCGGAGCCGTACACTTACTTTTTCGGACCGCCGGACGTTTATTTCCAGTACGGCACCATTCGTTTTTTGGCGCCGCAAGCAAGAGGACAGGACGTCGCCAATCCCGATGAGTTTTTGC